>CAYSGL010000238.1:0-3018 GCA_964430725.1 uncultured Pseudobdellovibrionaceae bacterium | reverse complement strand
GCTTCAATAGAGAACTTTGCAATGTTTTCATCCGGTGGCTGTTGGCACGAATTAAAAGAAACTTGAATGGCACAGTGACCGACCGAATCTATAGTGTAGATCTTAAGCGAAAAAAAATACGCAAAGTCTTCAGGATTATCTTCATCACCTGCGAGAAACTTGTATTCGTCAGGCGTCTTATTTGGGAATGTGCTTAAAGCATTGCCGATTTCCATCAATTCATCCACGCCTATGAAGATTTCCAGTTCCCCTGAAAATCTTCCATTGTGCGCCTGTATGACCAAAGATGTATGATAAAGTTCCTCATAGGGATGGCGTGCAATAATTAAGTAAGGCTTCATATAATACCCCCGTCACCCCCGCCTTGTGCGGGGGGCTGGAATTTACCGGATGCCCGCATAAAGCGGGCATGACGATGAGAAAACTCCGTGTTCTCTGTGTCTCTGTGGTTTATATTCATGCCGCTTTCTTTTTCTTGGTGTCGGCGATCATTTCCATGAAACGGTGGAAGAGGTAGTGGGAATCCTGCGGACCCGGCGAGGCTTCGGGGTGATATTGCACCGAAAAAGCGGGCTTGTCCGTCACGCGCAACCCTTCATTCGATCCATCGAACAAACTCACATGCGTGACTTCGACATTTTTTGGCAAGGTTTCCGGCAGGACGCAAAAGCCATGATTCTGCGAGGTAATCTCGACGCGGCCCGTCGTCAAATCCTTCACTGGTTGGTTGGCGCCGCGATGCCCCAGATGCATTTTCTTTGTCTGGCCGCCAAGGGCCAGCGCCAGCATCTGATGCCCCAGACAAATGCCGAAAATCGGCATATCTTTATCAAGAAACTTCTTGATCATCGGTACGGCATAGACACCCGTCGCGGCAGGGTCGCCCGGACCGTTGGACAGGAACACGCCATCCGGCTCCATCGCGAGGATATCTTCCGCGCTTGTGTTTGCCGGAACAACCGTGACTTTACAATCGCTGGCGGCAAGGCAGCGCAGGATGTTGCGCTTTGCGCCAAAATCGACCGCGACAACGTGATAACGCGGATGTTCCTGTTTCAAATATCCATGGCCGAGGTACCAGAGTGATTCATCCCAGCTATATTGCTGGGTGCAGGATACGTCCTTGGCAAGGTCTGCCCCTTCAAGGCCCGGCCAGTCCTGCGCCATCTTGTGCAGGGCTTTCAGATCGAACTCGCCGCCGTAATTGACGCGCAAAACGCCGTTGGGCGCACCTTTGTCCCGAATGCGGCGTGTCAGGGCGCGGGTATCGATGCCGCAGATACCGGGTAAATTATGCTCTTTCAACCATGTGTTGAAATGTTTGGCCGCGCGCCAGTTCGACGGTTCGGTGACATCTTCGCGCAGGATACAGCCACGTGCCGCCGGATTAACCGTTTCGATATCCTCGCCGTTCGTGCCGACATTGCCGATATGGGGGAAGGTGAAGGTGATGATCTGTCCGGCATAGGACGGATCTGTCATAATCTCTTGATAGCCGGTGAGGGAGGTGTTGAAGCAGATTTCCGCGACAGTGATGGCTTCCGCGCCTAAGCCTTTGCCAAAAAAGACAGTTCCGTCCGCGAGAACAAGGGCCGCGCTTGCATTTTTAGGCGGTTTGGCGTTAGTAATATCGATCATTTGATTGCTTCCAGTTACAGGTAGTCACTGGAAGACGATTAACTAAACCAATTATTCGAAAAACCCAAGAAAAAAAGACAAAGACCATGACAAAACGTGAGGAATTCTCCGCAGCCCTGAAAGAAGCCATGAAAAACAAGGACCAGGTGACGCTCTCGACCGTCCGCCTGATCCAGGCTGCGCTGAAGGATAAGGATATTAACGCACGCGGCACGGGCAATCCTGATGGTATTACCGAACCGGAAATTCTCTCTATGTTGCAATCGATGGTCAAACAGCGCATCGAATCGGCCAAAACCTACCGAGATGCGGGGCGTCCTGAACTGGCCGAACGCGAGGAGGCCGAAATTAAGATTATCGAAAACTTTCTGCCCAAGCAGATGGGCGATGCCGAGGTCGCCGCTGCGATAGAGGACATCATCAAGGAAGTCGGCGCGGGCGGCATCAAGGATATGGGCAAGGTGATGAACGAACTGAAGGCCCGTTACGCCGGCCAGATGGATTTCGGCAAGGCCGGCGGCACGGTGAAGCAGAAATTATCGGCATAATTCTTATCTGTCATTCCGACCGAAGTCGCGCCGTAGCGCCAGCAAAGGCGGACGAAGCGGAGGAATCTTGTATGTCGGATAACGGGTAATATCCCTCGATTTCCGCCTTCGTCAAGGCTACGGCGGACAAGCCGTTCGAGATGACATAAAAATTCGCCAACGCCTCGGGCGTTGTGGGCAAGCGCATGTAAAATTCTTTCAAAAAACCATTGACCTGTCCACATGTTCATGGTATGTTCACATTATATTCACCCGAATTGCGTCCGCAGTTCGGGCTTTTTTGTGCCCTAACCATAAGGATGTACCCATGCTCGATATGATTGACGAGGCTCTGTCCGGCCTCGATGATATTCTGTCTTTGAAACGCCCGCTTGCCGCCGACAGTCCGGCGGATGAGGAGGACGTTCTTGCCGTGAAAAAGGATTTAAGGCGCTCCGGTTATTATGATGGACCTGATTACGGCCTGACGCCTTATCCCGACAAGCCGCTCTTCGAGGGCATTCGCGCCTTTCAAAAAGACAACAAGCTGACAGTCGATGGTGTGATGAAACCCGGCGGCGAGACGGAGACGGCGCTCAACCGTGCCCGTATCGCACAGGCCGATCCTTTCGAGGCCCGCGCCAGAGATGAGGGCATCGTCCGTCAATTCATTCGGGCAAAAAATGAAGAGCGCACGCAAAGCGAAAAATCTGACTCCGCACTGCCCGTTCCGCCGAAAGGTTCGCAATCTCTAAAGGAACCGGAAAAAGCAATTGATAAGTTTTTTGGAAAAATAGAACATGAAGAGGGTGGTTATACAACTGGAAAAAAAAGATAGAAAAGGCCCCACGAA
>CAYSGL010000237.1:0-3033 GCA_964430725.1 uncultured Pseudobdellovibrionaceae bacterium | reverse complement strand
CCTGAACGACCTTTTTTTCCGGTAGGCCGGGTTCGATCGGGGGCAGGAATTCGAAGATTACCTTGCCCGGATATTTCTTGAAACTGCCGCGCGGCCAGAACAGGCCGGTATTCATGGCCAGCGGGATAATCGGCAAATTTGTCGCGGCATACATTTTCGCAATGCCACCTTTATAGGGTTTGTCTGCGGCGGTTTGCTCGGCGCGGACGCGTGTGCCTTGGGGAAAAATAATGATGGGGCGGCCTTGGTCTTTAATGTGCTGTGCACCTTTGATGATCGAGGCCATGGCGCCTTCGCGGTCTTTCCGATCAATGAAAATAAAATCCAGCTTCCACGCATGCCATCCCCATAAGGGAATGCGCCGTAATTCTTTTTTCAGGATAATGGCGGGATCGCCGAACAAATGGAACATTTTCAACGTTTCATAGGTTGACTGATGCTTGGCGGCGGTAAAATAGCTGCCAGAAACAGGCAGATGTTCACGCCCGCGCACTTCGAAGGTGAGGCCAAGAATATATTTTTCGGCCAGACTGTTAAGCCAGAGATAGAACGTCACGCCATACAAGGTAATCTTACGCGGTAAAATCAAGGCGGGCACCAGCACGAGGCAGGTGATGGCCGTTAGCATAAAAAAACAGGCATTGAACAGCAGGCTGCGGAACCAGATCATGGGATTATTGCTCGATATAGGTTGGGGTGCGGACGAACGCACCGATCAGTTTGATATATTCGCGTGTTGTCCGTTCAAGGAAGGAACGCCGCGCGATATCTTCGTCTTCGTTCAGAATGGGATGGTCGTATATGGTCAGGTCGGGAATTGCACGATCGAATTCCAGCCTTGCACGCGCCATATGATAGTTTGATGTCACCAGCCGGATCGAGCGGATATCGTTTTCACGCACCCAGTCCCGCGCCTCATCCGCATTGCCGATCGTATCTTCCGCGCGGTAGCCAAGCGTAATACAACACGGAACATCGTGGCCGCCGACCAGATCGGCAAGCGTTGTCTCTTTATTCACGCCGGAAATAAACAATTTATCCGATCGTTTTTCCTGAAGCAGGGACAGCCCCGCTTCGATCCGGTTTTTGCCGCCGGTCAGCACAATAATGGCATCGGTGCGCGCATTGGGCACATCCGGCTTCATTGTGACCAGAGAGCCGGCAAACCAGATCCAGCCCAGCGTAATCAGCAGGAGAGTTGTAAGACACAGGGCAGCAGCCGCATGGAACAGGCGAATAATTATCATGCCATTTCCTTTTACGGCATCCGGCGCAGTTCGCGCAAGGCCGTGACGCGCGCCGTCCCCATAGCCATAATCGCGAGAATGACGGGGCAGGCCAGCAACGTCGCCCAGTGCAAGCCGCTTAGCGAGAAATCAGGCAACAGGGAGGCGCCCATATCACCGGCAATCCAACCGGAAAACAGGACGATCAGAATAGCAAGGCAGGTTCCGCCAAGCGCACCCTGCAAGGCGAGCAGAAAGGAATGGCGCATAATCTGGCGGGCAATATACAGATCGCTCGCCCCCATTAAATGCAGGAGCTGTAATTGTTCCTTGTGGATTTCCATACGGGTGCGCACACCGCCGATCACAGCGACGATGACGGTCAGCGCGACAACGGCGCACAGCAGCGCGGCAGCGAATGACAGGACTCCCGTAAAACGCAAGACATCGGCCAGCCAGCTTTCATGCGCATCAATGCGCGTGCCCTTGGCCGTTTCGTTCAGGCGTTTGCCGAGAATCTCCATATTCGGCGCAGTTCCCTCTCTTAACGCCACGCTGATAATGCCGGGGATGGGGATATCAGTGCTTTGCCAGTTTTCGCCAAGCCATGGGGAAAGCAACGATTGAATGTCTGAATCCTGCATGATTGCGGCGCTTTCCACGTCAGGGTGGGCGCTCAACAGCGAATGGACATCATCCAGTTTTGCTTTCTGATCGGCAGGCACTTCAACGGTGAACTGGCCTCTCAGCCCGCTCTCCCATCTATCCTGGACGGCATTCAGCGCAAAAGTGGTGCATAGCGCCAAAACGGTCAGCAGCGCCATCAATCCCAGCAGCAGGCGCAAAAAGCCCGATCCGGAATCATTATGAAGCGGCAGGTCGTACCGCCGTGTCTGGGCGATCCCAAGACGGCGGGAAGGCTTGTAACGCTCAATAAAATCGTGGACGTTGCTCAAAATACACCTTCCAGATTTTTCTTGATATCGTCCTTGGGATTTTCAATGTGCAAATGCCCCTGATCGAGAATCAGGCGCGTGTGACCGAGCTGGTCCATCATCTGGTGATTGTGGGTGGCGATGACGATGGTGGTGCCCATGCGGTTCAACTGCTCGAACAGGTTCATCAGCCGCATGCCGATATCGTCGTCGAGGTTTCCGGTCGGCTCATCCGCCAGCAATAGCCGGGGGCGCGTAATGACGGCGCGCGCAATAGCAACGCGCTGTTTTTGCCCGCCCGATAATGTGTCCGGCAAGGCGTTGTGGTGGTCTTTCAAGCCAACCCAGTTCAGCAGTTCGGCGACATTGGTTCTGATCTCTTTTTCCGATTTTCCCGTAATGCGCAGGGGCAGGGCGACGTTGTCGAACGCCGATAAATGTCCGAGCAGGCGGAAATCCTGAAAAACGACGCCGATATGCTGGCGCAGTAAGGTGAGCTGGTGGCGATCAGCCTTGCCGATATCCTGTCCGAACATCGAAACAAGGCCGCGCGTCGGCTTGCGGCCCAGATACATCAAGGACATCAGCGATGTCTTCCCCGCGCCGCTGGCGCCGGAGAGAAAATGGAACGAGCCCGGCGCGAGCGAGAAGGTAATATCGCTCAGAACTTCCGGCCCAATGCCATAACGCAATCCTACATGTTCGAATTTAATCAATTGCTTGCCGCTCTATTTTCACGTAATGAATAACCCGCCTTTAATAAAGCTGGGAATTGCAGTCTAGTTTGAGTCGCACTCCAGTCATATCATGTGTTAAAAACACCGGAAAAGGCCAAATTAACGGATATTATTAAATCATGCTCCTGACGTGCC
>CAYSGL010000236.1:0-3043 GCA_964430725.1 uncultured Pseudobdellovibrionaceae bacterium | reverse complement strand
GAGAAAGACCCCAGCCGCAATAACGAAGCCCTGGATTGCCGCGTGTACGCCCGTGCCGCTGCCACCATCTACGGCATCGACCGCATGAGCGAATTCAAATGGCGAAGCCTTGAAGAAACGCTGGGTGTGGAAGCCGTGATTCCGACACGCGGAGTGGAAATCCCCGTGACGGAAGAAGCCAGGGCCGAACCGCCGAAACCGCAACCCAAGAAACGGGTCACCGTCCCACAGCGTAAAGCCGTACGGGCAAGCGACCCTTATTTATAGGATGTTCAGTGTTTCAATAAGGCGGCTTGTAACGTCTTGAACACCATCAATATCCCACACATCATCGGTAAGGTAAAAAATATGCTTATTGTCATGCGCAGAATAATAAGGGTTTCGATCTACAATCACCTGATAAGGAATGATAGCAGCCCTATGTATTGAGTAATCGCTATTGAATAGAACGGCAGCTATGTAATCGAAATTTGCATCTTCAATGCGACGGATTGCGCTTAACTGCCGCTCACTTCTGCTCTTGTTAATAATCTGGCGAGCTTTGATCTGATAACGAATGCCCTCTGTGCATTTCGCATCAAATCCGTTTTGCGAGTTGTTTGACATGCACCAATTGAAAGCCTTGCAGAACAAAAATTCTGCAAGATCACCAGTTGGTTTATTTGAGGTACGAATTACCCCGCGCTGCCTCAATTCAGACAGAGTGTCGGCTTGCAAGTCAAGCAAGGCCTTAATCGATAAATCTTTCAAATCTAAACCATGGCTCATGTCGGAGATTCCTATGAATGACAGTATTTTAGAACTTGAAACCCGATTAGTGCAAGCTAAAGAGGCACGACATCGCCTCCTGACCGGCACACAAGAGGTTTCTGTCAGCCTTCATGGCTATGGCAGCACGACTTATACGGCAGGAAATGTCGAGGCGCTGGAAAAATATATCCACGAGCTTCAGGTGGAAATTTCAAGGCGTAATGGCACGGCCAGACGCGGAATCATTCGAACAAGTTTCTAAGGCAAAATCATGGTGCAATTACTGGACTCCTCTGGCCAGCCCATCAAGGCTGCGCACCGTATGCGCGTGAGCGATACCGCGCATCGTGCAGCATCCTTGCGCACGCGTGAGCTGGCAAGTTGGATACCGTTGCTGGGATCGGCTGATAGCGATTTGCTATCTGAATTGCCGACGCTGGTGTCACGGTCGCGCGACCTGACCCGCAACCACGGCGTGGCATCTGGCGCAATTCAAACGCTGGTCGACAACGTCATCGGCACAGGTCTGCGTCTGGCAGCCATTCCTGATTACCGCGCCTTGGGAAAAACCAAGGAATGGGCAGATGATTGGGCGCGACAAGTTGAAACTGAATGGCGTTCCTGGGCGGAAAGCACGGAGTGCGATGCAGCCAATGCCCTGACATTTTCTGGTATGACGGCGCTGGTGTTCCGTTCCAGTATCGTGAACGGTGAAGCCATAGCTTTGCCATTGTGGCTGGAAGAACGTGGTACGCGCTATGCCACCACCATGCAATTGGTGGAAGCCGACCGGCTTTCCAATCCTGCAGGGCGGCAGGATAGTAAAACCATGCGCTCAGGTATTGAGATTGATATGTACGGGGCGGCGGTGGCGTATCATCTCCGCAAAAATCACCCTGGCGATGTCTATATGGGCTTTGGGCTTGATGCGCAGGATTGGGAGCGCATCCCCGCGCGGACGGCGTTTGGCCGTCAACGTGTCCTGCATATTCATGACAAGGAGCGCACGGGGCAGCACCGTGGAAAGCCGCTGCTGACTTCTATCATGCCAATGTTCAAAATGCTCGACCATTACGAGCGTTCGGAACTACAGGCAGCCGTGGTCAATGCCATGATCGCCGCCTTTATCGAAACCCCGCTGGATGGTGAGGCCATCGGCGAGATGTTCGGTGGATCGGTGGACGATTATCTGGCCGCGCGGAATGAATGGGACATTCGCCTACAGGGCGGTTCAATCATCCCCGTGTTTCCAGGCGACAAGGTCGCGCCGTTCACGCCCAGCCGCCCGAACAGCGGTTACGGCCAGTTTGTTGAGAACGTCCTGCGCCACATCGGTGCGGGCCTCAACATTCCGTTTGAATTGTTGATGAAGGACTTTTCCAAAACCAACTATTCAAGCGCACGCGCGGCATTGTTGGAGGCTTGGCGGTATTTCAACGCCCGCCGTCAATGGATGGCGACTTATTGGGCCAGACCCGTTTACGAGTTGTGGCTGGAAGAAGCCATCAATCGGGGCATCGTGGATGCTCCTGATTTTTATGAGCGCCGCGCGGCATGGACACGTTGCAAATGGATTGGCCCTGGCCGTGGCTGGGTTGATCCGGTCAAGGAAGCCAAGGCCGCACAACTGCGTATGCAGATTGGTCTTTCCACGCTGGAAGATGAATGCGCCAGCCAAGGTCTGGATTGGGAGGAAGTCCTCGAACAACTTGCCCGTGAAAAGGCAAAAATCATGGAGTTGGGGCTTTCGATCAATGATGTGAATAGCATTTTGAATACAACACCGCATAATCAGGAGGAAGAAGCGTAAGTTCTTTGCGCAGACTTTTGCATGAAAGTCAATTCTTGAAGTTATTTTATATCAGGCTAGTCTTTACAGGTAAGAGAACAACATAATAATAAGGGGATTATAATGAATGCATATATTGCACTTGCTATAGCGATAACTGGAGAAGTTGTTGCGACTTCAGCTCTAAAAGCATCGAATAGCTTTACAAATCTTATACCATCTATTGTGGTAGTGGTTGGCTATGCTATCGCTTTCTATTTTTTAACGATTACATTAAAAACGGTTCCCGTTGGTATTGCGTATGCAATGTGGGGAGGGTTAGGAATTGTTCTAGTCACTATTGCCGGATTTGTTCTTTATCAACAAAAAATAGACCTGATTGGCATGGCAGGAATAGCGCTCATTGTTGCAGGTGTTGTGATTTTGAATGTGTTTTCGAAGACATCCATACACTAAATAGAAATATATGAGTCGAATCTAGCCGCCTTCGGGCGGCTTTTTTAT
>CAYSGL010000235.1:0-3044 GCA_964430725.1 uncultured Pseudobdellovibrionaceae bacterium | reverse complement strand
CTTTTTCCAATCGTCGACAAAAGCGGCAAGGCCTTTGTCGGTGAGTGGGTGACTGTATAGCTTCTTGATCACATCGGGGGGGCAGGTGACGACATCTGCGCCCATTTTTGCTGATTCCAGAATATGAATAGGGTGACGCACCGAGGCCACCAGCACTTCCGTCGAAAATTCCGGATAATTATCGTAGATGGTTAAAATATCGGCGATCAGCTGCATACCATCCTGTCCGATATCATCATGGCGGCCAACAAAGGGAGAGATGAACGTTGCGCCGGCTTTAGCGGCAAGAAGGGCCTGCATCGGTGAAAAGCACAACGTTACATTGACCATCGTGCCTTCTTCGGAGAGTTCTTTACACACGCGCAAACCTGCTTCGGTCAGCGGCACTTTGACGGCGATATTCTCGGCGATCTTGGCAAGTTTCTTACCTTCTTTGATCATCGTCTCGTAATCGGTTGAGGCAACCTCGGCGCTGACGGGGCCGGCAACGATCTCGCAAATCTCTTCAATTAACGGAATGAACTGTTTGCCTGATTTGGCGATAATAGAGGGGTTTGTCGTGACGCCATCTAGCATGCCCAGGGTATTCAGGTCTTTGATCGCATCGAGGTCGGATGTGTCGGCAAAAAATTTCATGGTTGGAAAGCCCTTTTCTTTTTGAATGAATTCTGGCCATCATGGGTATACCGATGACCGAATTATTTCAAGAAAAAGCGCATTGCGCCGTTCTGATGCCTTATCCTATTGATAAGGCATATGATTATGCGGGCGGCGCGCCTGTCGGCGCCTATGTCAATGTACCGCTCGGCCAGCGCACCGTGACAGGCATTGTCTGGGGGGATGGGGCGGGCGACGTCGCACCGGCGAAACTCAAGGATATTCTCCATGTGAATGATGTCCAGCCGCCTTTGCCCGACGTGCATCGGCAATTTATCGATTGGGTCGCGCGCTATACGATGAACCCGTTGGGCAGCATTTTGAAACTTACCCTGTCCGTCCCCGCCGCGCTGGAAGAGGATAGAGCGGTGGTAGGGTATGTGATTGCGGACAAATCACCGGACAAACTGAAACCCGTGCAAAAACGCGTGCTGGAAATTGCTACCGATGGCTTGGCGCGCCGCGCGAGTGAGCTGGCGGAAGAGGCGGGGTGTACCGCGTCCGTTATCAAAACACTGCACAAGAACGGTTATTTGCATGATGTTGAGATAAAATCCAGTGCGCCATGTCGTTCACCCGATCCGGGGCGCGCTGGGGCCAAACTGTCAGGGGACCAAAGAAGGGCGGCGGACCATCTGACGCGATCCGTCGAAGAACATAAATTTTCCGCCAGTTTGCTTGACGGGGTAACAGGTTCGGGCAAGACCGAAGTTTATTTCGAAGCGGTCGCCCAAGCGATAAAGCAAGATCGGCAGGTTCTTATTCTTTTGCCGGAAATCGCCCTTTCGAACGCCTTTCTGGACCGTTTTAAATCACGCTTTGGCTGCGCCCCTGCACTGTGGCACTCTTCGCTCTCGCAAGGGGCACGCAAACGCACGTGGCGCGGCGTCGCCAATAATGAAACAAAGGTTGTTGTCGGCGCGCGCTCGGCGCTGTTTTTGCCCTTTGCCGATCTTGGCTTGATTATCGTCGATGAGGAGCATGACCCTGCCTATAAGCAAGAGGAGGGCACGCTCTATCATGCCCGCGACATGGCCGTCGTACGGGCGCATCTGGGACAGATACCGATCGCGCTTGTCTCTGCGACCCCGTCATTGGAAACCATGCAAAATGTCTGGGATGGAAAGTATCATCACCTGCATTTGCCTGATCGCCATGGCGGTGCAGGGTTGCCAGATATACATTTAATCGACCTGAAAGCAGACAGGCCGGGGCGCCAGCATTTTATTGCACCGACGCTGGAACATGCCGTGCGGGATACTATTTCGGCAGGCAATCAGGCCCTTTTATTCCTAAACCGTCGCGGATACGCACCGCTTACCTTGTGCCGGTCATGCGGGCACAGATTTGAATGCCCTCGCTGCTCGGCTTGGCTGATAGAACACCGCGCCACAAACAAATTGCATTGTCACCATTGCGGCTATCATACAAAAGTGCCAAGCGCATGCCCGCAGTGCGGGGAAACGGATTCGCTCGCGCCCTGCGGTCCCGGCGTTGAGCGCATTGCTGAAGAGGTCAAAGAATTGTTCCCTCAGGCGCGGTCCGTTATTCTTTCGAGCGATACGGCGGCAACGCACGATCAGCTGACGGCGATCTTGGACGATATTCACAATCACAAGGTCGATATCATCATTGGCACGCAAATTATTGCCAAAGGGCACCATTTCCCCAAACTCACATGTGTGGGTGTAATTGATGCGGATCTTGGTCTGGCCGGGGGCGATCTGCGTGCGACGGAGCGGACCTATCAATTGCTTCATCAGGTTGCGGGCAGGGCAGGGCGCGAAACTGAAAAAGGGCATGTCTATATTCAGACCTTTAATCCCGATAACAAGGTTATGCAGGCGCTGGCCTCCCACGACCGCGATACGTTTCTGGATGTAGAGGCCGCATCGCGCGAAGCGGCCAATATGCCCCCTTTTTCGCGGCTTGCCGGCATTATTATATCCGGACGGGATGAGGCGCAAGTCCGGCAAGCGGCCGAGATGCTTGGCAGGACGGCGCCGCACGGGGCGGGTTTGCAGACTTTGGGGCCGGCCGAGGCACCCTTATATCGATTGCGCGGCAAATTTCGCAGGCGTCTGTTGGTTCGGGCGGATAAGAATCTCGATGCGCAAAAAACGATTGCGGTATGGCTCGCGCAGGTCAAGCTGCCGTCAACGGTCCGTGTTCAGGTTGATATTGATCCCCAAAGCTTCTTTTAGCCTGTTCAGGCAGAAAACATCTATAGTTATGGGAAAAAGTTTCCGTTTTTGATGTATGGGATTTTTTCCTGGATTTTTCGGCCTGAAACGCTTGCCCCGCGCCGACCTGTATGCTATCTGGAGCGCAGATTTAACAAGAATCGCCGACTATTAGATAAAAGGGTTTGCCTAGTGGCCTCGACA
>CAYSGL010000234.1:0-3044 GCA_964430725.1 uncultured Pseudobdellovibrionaceae bacterium | reverse complement strand
CGGCTCCATCTGCGGCCCTTCCAAATCGTCCGATAAATACGGGCGGTAAGTGACCTCGATCTTGTTCTGGCTGTCGGATGCGGCATCCAAATGCTTGACGATTTCGCGGCTGGCATTATCCAGCGTGATCGAAATTTCCGGCACGGGTGCGGTGTCGATAGGCGGCAATTCCAGATCGAATCCCATGGCGATAAAGGTCACCATTTCGCCCGCATTCAATGGAGCGCCGGATTCCAGGCGTGCCGTCAAATCCTGATTATCCCGTACCACCCGAATGGCGATAGATTGACCGTCATCATCCACAAACGCGGGATGGCGGAGTTCCAGCGTATGCAGAATGATGACATCGCTTGGCGCAGAGGCATACGCCTCGCGCAGAGCCTGACTGAGCAACGTATTCGGCATGAGTTATGCCTCCCACGCCAGATTGGTCAGGTAGTCGACAAAAACGCCGTTCAGGAACGATTGCTCAATAGCATCGGAACGCAGCCGGATATCCTGAATTTGCAACAAAATCTGTTCAGCCTTTTGCAGGCGCTCCTGCTGCTGCTCATCTAACTTTTCTAGCCTGCCGAGAAGATAAATATCAGCCAGCGCGTTTTGCTGTTTCCATTGTGGGGCAATATTCAGGATGCGCCGACCGGCTTCTTCCTTCACCTGTCGAATGATCTGGCTGTGCTTGTAAATAAGCTCAATATCCTCATCGGCGATTTTTCCACCTGACGGAATATCTTGCTTTTCAGCAAAGGCGTAATAATTGCGGCCATCAATTTCAGCTAGATGAATGGGCGCAAGTTCGCTTTCGGCAAAGCGCACGGCTTTGCCGTTCACATAGGAACGGATTGTCATGATTTTTCTCCTTAGAAGATGACGTTGGTCAGGGATAAAACATCGTGCAGGTTGCCAGGCTGCGTGCCGCATTCGCCAAAGCTGTTATTGTCGCCGCAGGCATCAACGCGGCCATCATTGTAAAGAACGCTGATGCCCCATCCTGACGTGCCGTTGCCGTACAATGCCCAGTCTTCAATTGTGCCGCTCACGCCCAGCACTTTCTGGAAGGTGTTGGCGTCAGTGGCATGACCAAGCCCTAAATTGCCGTTTTGATTATAACCTGCCGCCCAGAGTTGATTATCTGCCTGCAGGACACAGCCTTCTGTGCTAACACCACCTCCAAAACGTGCTTTGTTTACGCTGCCCTGGAACGCGCCAGCAGGCTTAAACGGCGAGAGCTGGTTGACAGTGTTCCCTGTTCCGCATTGGCCGTAGCCGTTATAGCCCCAGAGATAAATTTCATGCTGATTGCTAATGGCAGCGCAGGACGGATAGCGACCGTCGCCGGTGACGATATCTGTAAAGAATGCAGCATGGGTGATTTGGGTAAAGCTGGTACGGTCTGTCGTATCACCGAGGCCAAGCTGCCCATAACCGTTATATCCGGCGACCCAGATTGTTCCGTCTGATTTCAAAACAACACCATGGCCTGTCGGAGTTGCGCCAGCGGCAGTGTATCCGCCCGCTGCAATGGCTTTGACAGCATTGTTCAGGGATGGATGTAAAATTGGCGTTTGACGCACTGTCACATCACCAAGCCCAAGCTGACCCTGACCGTTATTTCCCCAAACCCAAAGGTTACCATTGCTTTCCACGGCATATGCATGATGCGGCATTCCACCCAGCGCCACGCAAGTGATATTGGTCAAAGAACCACAGCGTACAGGCGTAAGCTGGTTTGCGGTTGTGCCATTTCCTAATTGACCGAAGTTATTGTATCCACAGCCATACACCTTTCCATCCGTCGTCAGGAAAAGGACGCTGGCATGATCATAGACATTGGGACGGCTTGGAATGATCTTGGCGATCTGAATATTGTTCGTGACAAAGTATTCGATCCGCTTGGGCTGCGCACGGTTGGCCGTATCGCCATGACCGAGCTGGCCATAGTTATTGTAGCCCCATGACCAGACTTCGCCGTTTTCCGTCAGGGCATAGTGCTGCATACCGCCTGAAAACACCTCCACGAACCGCTTATCGCAGTCCAATGGAGAAATGCGGGATGGCAGATAGACATGAGAGCCTGTCGGATCACCATTGGAATAGTTTGATCCCATGCCGCAGGCCTTAATCGTGCCATCAGCCATGAGGTAAGACCGCACGCCTGTGCTGCCGTGGCCATTCACTTTGGCCAGTTTTGTCACGCGGCGAGATGGATCGACCGACTGCGTGCGCCAAGCAGGACGACCGTTGATTAGTTGAAGGATTTGCGTATCCGTGCCGCGTGCCAGGCGAACAGGCGCATTCCCGTCATGGATCAGGATATCACCTTCTTGCAAGAGCTGATCTGTACCAGCGGCCAGCAAATCCCAATCTGCGCCCACCACCGGCGTAACCCCTGATACATCACGCAGAGCGATATAGCTGGAGCCATGATAAGAAACGGCATCATCCCGCACATATTCAGCGGCGGCATTATACGCCCCGCGCCAATTGATGCGAATATTGCCAAGGTCGATAACGGCCATGTTGTTCTCCTTTGATTAGATGTTGATATGCAAGTGGCCATTCGGGCCGATTGAAAAATCCACGCCAGGCAACGTGATGAACCACACGGGGTAATCCTTGGCGATGAACGTACCGTTGCCGCTTTCGGCCAGCAGTTTCGCACCGTCTTTGCGCAGGCCGTAAAAGACACCTTTGGATTCAATCGGCTCATAGCCGGTTTCATCCTCTTTGACGGCCAACAGCATTCCTGCCTTGCCAGTCAAATCGGTTGGCAGATTGAGGGCATTGGCCAGCGTTTCAGCGTTCTGCGCATGCTGTTCGGCTTGATCGCGGAATTCTTCCGCATCAGCGACAGCATCGGCGAGCTGTTGCCCCGCCGCGCCGAGATCGCTCAAACCTTCCTGGATCGTGTCTTCAATGTCTTTGATGGCCTTGGCGACGGTTTTGACGTTGCCGCCTTCGGTCGGTACAACGGTTTGATTATCGCCATGAACGATATGATGCAGGATTTGGCTGACGGTCTGAACACGCGCAACCGCTTCCTG
>CAYSGL010000233.1:0-3047 GCA_964430725.1 uncultured Pseudobdellovibrionaceae bacterium | reverse complement strand
GGCGCAATCAATCGAGGACATTGCCGACCTGCCGCATCCCGCCGGAAAAATCCTGCAAGAATGGCAGCGGCCCAATGGCCTTGTGATTCAAAAAGTCAGCGTCCCGATCGGCGTGCTTGCTATGATTTATGAATCGCGCCCGAACGTCACGCTTGACGCGGCGGCGCTGTGTTTAAAATCGCGCAACGCGGTTATCCTGCGCGGCGGCTCGGAAGCGTTTTTTACCAACCAAGCCCTGCATCGCGCCATCATCGATTGTTTGAAACAACATGACATTCCCGAAGCCGCCGTGTTGTTCGTGCCGGACACAGATCGCAAAATCGTCGACCAGATGCTGCACGCCCATGATTTAATCGATGTTCTTATTCCGCGCGGCGGCAAAGGATTGACAGGACGCGTCATGCGCGAGGCAAAAATGCCGGTCTTCGCGCATCTGGACGGCAATTGCCATGTTTATATCCATGGGTCGGCGCGCGTCGATATCGCCGCCGATATCGTGCGGAACGCCAAACTGCGCCGGACGGGAATTTGCGGCGCAGCAGAAAGCCTGTTGATTGATAAAAATTTCGAATACCCCAACGATATTATCGCGATGTTGTTGGATGAAGGGTGCGAAATTGTCGGCGACGCATGGGCGCAATCAATCGACGGGCGCATCAAACGCGCATCGGAAGAAGACTGGTGGACCGAATATCTCGATAAAAAAATCAGTATCAAACAGGTAGACGGTTTTGATGACGCCATTGCGCACATAACCATTACGGCTCGCATCATACCGATTGCATCATAACGGAAGACAGCGAGGCAGCCGCGCATTTTATGCGAAAAGTCGATAGCGCGATTGTCATGTGTAATGCCTCGACACAATTCGCAGATGGCGGCGAATTCGGTTTTGGCGCGGAAATCGGCATCGGTACGGGAAAACTGCACGCGCGCGGTCCCGTCGGTCTGGAACAGCTTTGTACGTTTAAATATATCGTTCACGGCACAGGACAGACACGGCCATGACGATGACCCCGCCGCACCCGGGAGACGGCACACGTTGGCGCGGCAGGCGGATCGGCTTGCTCGGCGGTTCATTCAATCCACCGCATAACGGGCACATGCATATTGCGAAAATTGCGAAAGCCCGCTTCGGACTGGATTTTGTCTGGTGGCTAATCACGCCCCACAATCCGCTGAAGGATAAAAAAATTCTGGCACCGTATGAAGAACGTTACGCCGCCGTTGAAAAAATGACGGCGCGACATCCTTCTATGATGGCCACGCATCTGGAACGCGATCTGGGCGGCACCTATACCTATGAAACCGTACGCACCTTGCGGGATATTTTTCCGCAGACCGATTTCCTGTGGATCTGCGGTATGGATAACGCCCTGATCTTTCATAAGTGGGAATGCTGGCGCGAATTGCTTGGCCTGATGCCCATGACCTTTATCGCCCGCCCCCCGGCCCATTATCTTGTCAAAAACTGTCCCGTGCGCCAGGCAGACATCCCGCATCACTTCCATACGCGGGGGCGCGCCACGGATTTGAAAAAACCGGGGGTTTATTGGTTGACGGCAACGCGCATGATCGATTTATCTTCAACAGAAATACGCAATAAAAACAAATAGTTATCGCAGTGCACAGGGATGCGTCATTGAAGCGTTAACGAATCCGTCCTATAATAATGGTATGCGCTTGATTGGTTTCGACCAGAGCAGATTTGAAAGTGGGGGCCAGTGGGCATCTTAAGCATCCGCGACCCTTTTTCATCAACCAAACCGCCTTCCCCTGACATGGAAGACATAGAGGAGTTGCTGGCTTGCACAGGTGAGCCGGAGAGCGTATACACACCATTATCGAAAACAGATGAAGGAGACTGGCGCCATTCCTACCGATAATATGAACGGATTGAAGGAACCATCCGTACTCAAAGACCTGATCGTTGCCTCATTGGACAGCGACAAGGCACTCGACATCGAAGTCATCGACCTGACGGGTCAATCCGCGCTTGCCGATTACATGGTCGTTGCATCCGGCACATCCTCGCGGCAAGTCGTCGCCATGGCAGAAAAACTGGAAGAGCGTTTGAAAGCACGCGGCCACCGGTATTTTCACACCGAAGGAACGGCGGAAGGGAACTGGGTCGTCTGCGATGCAGGCGATATTATCGTCCATCTGTTCCGCCCCGAAGTGCGCGCCTTTTACAATATTGAAGAAATGTGGCGCATGGCCCCGACCGCCAAACGCGACCATCATAATTTCGTCAGCGCCTGAATAGCTTTTAAATAAGGCACTTCCCGCTTGCAGGAAACGCTGTGCGTGGGCTGTAATGGAGTCCATGATTCCCGTCCATCTTATCGCCGTCGGCAAAATGAAATCAGGTCCGCATAAGGCCCTGTTCGACGACTATAAGAAACGCCTGACCGGAAAATTCGATCTTTCAGAGCTGGATGCCCGCACAACAGCGGACGAGCACAAGAAAATCATAGAGGCCATCGATCCGGACAAGCCGCTTGTTTTGTGCGACGAACGCGGCAAGGCATTTAACAGCCGCGATATGGCCGCCGCCTTATCCAAAATTGCCGAAACGCGGGGCGGCCCCATACAAATCGTTATTGGCGGCGCGGACGGGTTGAATGATGCCATACGCGCCCGCGCCGATTTGTATTTGTCCTTTGGCGCCATGGTATGGCCGCACATGCTGGTCCGCGTTATGTTGATGGAACAACTTTACCGCTGCCAACAAATTTTGGCCGGCCACCCCTATCACAGGGATTAACGATGCGCTTTACCCTGATCCTGTTTTTATTTTTACTCCCCTCGCCGTCCGTTCTGGCGCAATCACCGCCGGTTCCCGGACAACATCCCATACGTGAAATGGAACATCGCCTGAAAGAAGGCGAAAAAGAAAAGGCAGATTTAAAAAAAGAACTGGATCAGCTGCAGGCGGACATCGCGAGCGGCAAGAAAACGCTGGTCGATCTGGCCAAGGATATCAAAAAGAATGAATCCGAGCTGACCGCCCTTGAAGCGCGCCTGAGGGAATTGCAGGCGGAACA
>CAYSGL010000232.1:0-3054 GCA_964430725.1 uncultured Pseudobdellovibrionaceae bacterium | reverse complement strand
AAAAGTTCTTTTTGATCGTTGATATGTGCTTCAAATCCTGGCCAAAGTCCTCTTGGCAGTTTTTCCAGTTTTATAATTTTTAGATCTTCCGCCTTTTTAAAAATATCTTTGATTTCAGCCAGCTGCTCACTCAGCCACTGCTTGTCTTGGGTTGATATTTGGATGGAAGGACCCCGTCTGACCGTCTTGATAAAGCCTGTGCATTGCTCGATTAATTTTAATAGATCGATGCGCGGTATAATCAATTTTTCTGTTATGGCCATAATGCACTCCTTGTTATTTACGTAAATAATCATTTTGATATTGGTAAATCAAGAAGAAAATCAAAAACCCTTGGCGTTCAGGGCGTCTTGGCGTTAAGAAAGACATTCCATGGCAAAAAAACCAACCAAACCCGTTATTGAATCGCAAGTGATCGACCAGAATATCTCGGATATTCTCTCGGAACGGTACTTGTCCTACGCGCTCTCGACCATTATGTCGCGATCCTTGCCCGATGTGCGCGACGGGATGAAGCCGGTGCACCGTCGCCTGCTGTTCGCGATGGACCAGTTATCCCTGCGCCCCGATGCGCCGCCGAAAAAATCCGCGCGTGTGGTCGGGGATGTCATCGGTAAATACCACCCGCATGGCGACACCTCGGTCTATGACGCGTTAGTGCGCCTCGCGCAGGATTTCTCGGTGCGTTATCCGCTGGTGGATGGACAAGGAAACTTTGGGAACATCGACGGCGATAACGCCGCCGCGATGCGTTATACCGAAGCGCGCCTGACCGCTGTCGCGCGCCTGATGCTGGAGGGCATCAACGAGGACGCCGTTGATTTTCGCGGCACCTATGACGGCTCGGAAAGCGAACCGATCGTTTTGCCCGGCGGGTTTCCGAATTTACTGGCCAATGGGTCGAGCGGAATCGCGGTGGGTATGGCGACCAACATCCCGCCCTTTAACGTGGCCGAATTATGCGAGGCGATGCTCGCCATACTCGACCATGATGTCGATGATAAAGAGCTGGTGAAATATGTGCCCGGTCCCGATTTCCCGACGGGCGGCGTGCTGGTCGAGGATAAAGAGAGCATCATCGAGAGCTATAAAACGGGCCGTGGTTCGTATCGCGTCCGCGCAAAATGGGAAAAGGAAGAGCTGAAGGGTGGCACCTGGCAGATTGTCGTCACCGAGATTCCCTATCAAGTGCAAAAAAGCAAGCTGATCGAGAAAATCGCCGAACTGGTTATCAATAAACGTCTGCCGATGCTCGAAGATGTGCGCGACGAGTCTGCCGAAGACATCCGCATCGTGCTGGAACCGCGTAACCGCAACGTCGAGCCGGACTTATTGATGGAGGCATTGTTCCGCAATTCCGATTTAGAAACACGTTTCTCGCTGAATATGAACGTGCTGGATAACGGTCTTGTGCCGCGCGTCATGGGCTTGAAACAGGTTCTGCAATGCTGGTTGGAACACCAGAAAGAAGTGCTCGTGCGCCGTTCGACGCACCGCTTGGAAAAGGTCAAACACCGCATCGAAGTGCTCGAAGGCTATCTGATCGTCTATCTCAACATCGATGAAGTGATTCGCATTATCCGCACCGAGGACGAGCCAAAACCCGTCTTGATGAAGACCTTCAAGCTGACCGACGTGCAGGCCGAGGCCATTTTGAACATGCGCCTGCGCAGCTTGCGTAAACTGGAAGAAATGGAAATTCAGGGCGAGCATGATGATCTCTCCAAGGAGCGCGACGAGCTGGAAAAACTCATCGCGTCCGAAGCCCGCCAATGGACGCGTATCAAAAAGCAAGTAACCGAGCTTGGTAAGATGTTCGGCCATGACACCGCGCTCGGCAAACGCCGCACGAAGATCGGCAAAGCCGTTGCGCTTGTCGATGTCGAAGTGCTGAGTGAAGCCATGATCGAGAAAGAACCGATTACGGTCATCCTCTCGAAAAAAGGCTGGATCCGTGCGATGAAGGGGCATGGCCACATCGCCAAGGATTTCAAATATAAGGACGGCGACCGCGAGGGATTTGTGGTCGAAGGGCAAACCACCGACAAATTTCTGATCTTCGGATCGAACGGGCGCTTTTATACGATCGGCGGTGACAAACTCCCGCCGGGGCGGGGCTTTGGTGAACCGGTGCGCCTGATGATCGATCTGCCGAACGATTCCGATGTGGTGGCGGTTATGCTCTATCAGGCCGGATTGAAATTACTGGTGGCGTCCGACGACGGGCGTGGCTTTGTCGTGAAATCAGACGATGTGCTCGCGCAAACCAAAAACGGCAAGCAGATTTTAAGCGTGTCGGGCAGTGCTGAAGCGAAGCTGGTCCACGTGATTGAAGAAGGCGACGACCATGTCGCCGTCATCGGCCAGAACCGCAAAATGCTCGTCTTCGCGCTCGACCAGTTGCCGGAAATGGCAAAAGGGAAAGGCATAACGCTGCAAAAATACAAAGACGGTGGCTTGTCTGATGCCAAGACTTTCGCGTGGAAAAACGGTCTTTCGTATAAATACGGTTCAGGCGAAACGGTGGTCAGCGATCTCAACCCGTGGGTCGGCGAGCGTGCACAAGCGGGCAAGATGCCGCCAAACGGCTTTCCCAAGAGCAATAGATTTTCCTAAGACATGGAAAGAGTAAGGTTAGGGGAACTCGACGGTCCCCTGACTGCGGCGGAAAAGAGAGGGCTGTACTCTCTCTTTTCGTTTGGTGGCTTCGCTGCTTTTCGCGGCACCTTCTTTTGTCGTCAGGGATTCATGCAACAGGATAATCGAAATACGGCGATTGCGCGCATCCTTGGGCTGATCCGGCAACAGATGATCGGTATCGGCTTTGCCCAGCACGTTGTTCAGGCGGGCTTCAGGCAACCCCGTTTCCAGCAAAACGCGGCGCGAGGCATTAGCCCTGTCGGTTGATAATTCCCAGTTTGAATAGCCGCCCGCGCCACGATACGGAACGGAGTCTGTATGACCCCGGACAGAAACCTGATTGGGCATATTCTTGATGACATCGCCGACCTTGGCGATCAGGGCGCGCGTGCGTTCATACATTTGCGCGGAGCC
>CAYSGL010000231.1:0-3063 GCA_964430725.1 uncultured Pseudobdellovibrionaceae bacterium | reverse complement strand
CGGAACAGAACGAGGTCTGCTCCCGGTGATTTAACCCGGAATCCTAAAAAGCGTCTCTCTGACCCGGGATCATTTGACGCAAGGGCATTAAAGAAAGGCTCTAAACACATATACACAAATCCCCGTGCGGTATCTTGATAACACCACACCCCTAATTTATCACAAACATCCTACTATAAGAAAACTAAAGAAGCTTTAAAGCTCGCTGCCCGGCGCAAGGGTAAGTTTCAGGCCGTCGAGTTCTTCGGACATGATGATCTGGCAGGACAGGCGCGAGCGATCCACAACACCGAACGCAAGGTCGAGCATTTCTTCTTCGTCGTCGCGCATGGGATAGAGCCTATCGATCCAACCTTCATCGACATAGACATGGCACGTGCCGCAGGCACAGCACCCGCCGCACTCCGCCTTGATCGGCAGACCGTGATCCCTGATAATTTCCATCACGCGCCAGCCCTCAATCGCGTCTAGCGCGTGTTCGGTACCATCCATATCGGTCACATAAATTTTCATCGCGTGCGTCCCGTCCACAGGGTCTGAAACACATACAGCACAGCGGCGGCGCATAACAGGTTCTTGACCACATCCATGGCGGCTTTCGCCACGATGCTCGCGGCCATGGCCGCATCGAGCGCATTATCCGGCCCCGCCAGCATCAGGATCAGGCCGACAAACAGTTGCGCGACAACCATCGCCGGCACCGCGCAGAGCAACCATACCCCGATCAGGCGGAAGGATATCCATACGCCCTGTGTCAGGCCCTCTGCGGCGCGGCGCACATCCATGCCGATGGCGGCGGCCAGATACAGCCATAAGAACCGGAAACCATACAGCGCCAGCCCGACAAGAAACGCCACCGCAAGCGCAGCCTGCGTGCTCAACGCGATCTCGCTGGGCGGAGTTTGCAGGTCGATCGGCACGAATGTCATCAACAGCGCAAACCATCCGCCGATCAACAGCTGCGTCAGGGCAAAGGCCAGCGCCCCGCCCATCACGCCGCGATAGCGGCTCTGCAGGACCGGCAAATCATGCGCCCGGTCGCCCGTCGGTTTGAACGGCCAGCGCTGGTTAAGGGCGATCAGGCGGACAAAATGCGCCAGCATCCATCCCTCGACAATCCATGCCGGCACCATAATCAACGACAGGCGCCACAAATTCTGTCCGTCCGTATAGCTATAGGCGATGGTAAAAAAGATGATCTTGCACAAAAACGGCAACAGGGCGAGACGGACCAGATAGCCGCGCTCCGCCCAGACAAGCTGATAGGCCTTGCCGACCGATGTGACCAGATCTGAGGGTGATGCGCTCATATATCCCGCAATCTAGGCGGCTTTATCGGATACGCCAAGCTTTTCCTGCAAGGACGAGCTGGAGGTCGTATATTGGAAGCGCAGTTTTTTGTCGGGATAGACATAGCGGAACGCCTGCTGCGCCATCAGCGCGGCCTCGTGGAATCCCGATAAGATCAGCTTTAACTTGCCCGGATAATAATTGATATCGCCGATGGAAAAGATTCCTCTGGTATCCGTCTCAAACTTTTCCGTATCCACGGGGATCAGGTTTTCATGCAGGTTCAATCCGAAATCGGCAATCGGGCCAAGCTTCATCGTCAGGCCATAGAACGCCAGCAGCATGTCACACGGAATATCGTATGCGCCCTTTTCTTTCGAATTGACCGTGACACTCTCCAGTTTTCCGCCCACCCCGTTCAGCGCCTTGATGTCGGCGATGTGCAAATCCGCCTTGCCTTCGGAGACAAGCCCGCGCATCTTGCCGACGCTGTCGGGCGCGGCGCGGAAATCATCCCGGCGGTGGATCAGCGCCATGGAATTGGCCAGCGGCTGTAAATTCAGCGTCCAGTCAAGCGCGCTATCGCCGCCCCCCGCAATCAGGATATTTTTTCCCCGGAATTGCTCCATCTGGCGGACGGCGTAAAACACGCTCTCCCCTTCATAGGCTTCGATGTTCGGAATGGCCGGCTTTTTGGGCATGAACGATCCGCCCCCCGCCGCGATCACAACAACGGGCGCCTGCAAAACGGTTCCCGTATCGGTCGTAATCTGCCAAAGGTCGCCTTCGATTTTTTCACAGGCCACCGCCATCTGGTTTAAATGAAATGTCGGATTGAACGGCGCGATCTGTTCCATCAGCCGGTCGGTCAGCGCCTGCCCCGTAATCACCGGCCAGGCCGGAATATCGTAAATCGGTTTTTCGGGATAAAGCTCGGCACACTGTCCGCCGGGACGGTCGAGAATATCGATCAGATGCGCCTTCATGTCGAGCAGGCCCAGCTCGAACACGGCGAACAGGCCCACCGGCCCCGCCCCGATAATAATGACATCTGTCTTGATCGGCTCGCTCATACAGGGCTATATATGCAAAGCCATGGAACAAAAGTCAAACCCCCATTCCCGCATCATCAACTGGCTGTATTTCACCGCCTTTATGGTTTTCGCCATGGCGGTGATCGGCGCCATCACGCGCCTGACCGAAAGCGGACTGTCGATGGTGGAATGGCGCCCGCTGATCGGCGCGCTGCCGCCCCTCTCGGACGCGGAATGGAATCGTGTGTTCGATTTGTATAAGCAAACGCCGGAGTTTCTTCACAAGAACAGCTGGATGACGCTGGCCGATTTCCAAAAGATATTCTTCTGGGAATGGCTGCACCGTTTATGGGGCCGCCTGATCGGTCTTGTCTATGCCCTGCCCCTGCTCTGGTTCTGGATCAAGGGCCAAATCCCGCATGGTTATAAAGGGGCGCTGCTGTTCATCCTCGCGCTTGGCGCAGGGCAAGGCGTCATGGGCTGGTATATGGTGATGAGCGGCCTTGTCGATCGGCCCGATGTCTCGCATTTCCGCCTTGCCGCGCATTTATCGCTGGCTTTCGTGATTTATGCCTGCGTGCTCTGGGTCGCGTTCAGCCTGCGCAAAACGGACAACACGCCCGCCTCTTTTTGCCTGTTGCGCCACGGATGGGTTGCGCTGGCGCTGGTATCCGTCACCGTGATCTGGGGGGCGTTCGTCGCGGGCTTGAATGGCGGGCTTGTCTATAACACATGGCCG
>CAYSGL010000230.1:0-3067 GCA_964430725.1 uncultured Pseudobdellovibrionaceae bacterium | reverse complement strand
AAAATCTGTATCTATTTGAAGTGTTTTTTCCGTACTCTCTTTTAAAAATTGTGCTCAATGAGCGGCCTCATGTAGCATAATATATAGATATAATTCTTCGGATGTGATGTCCGTTTTCAGCAAGGGGGCTATGACGTCGGGCAGGCCCGCCAATCGGGTCAACAGGATTTGCGCGGATGCATTTTCGTCGGGTGCTCCGACCAGGCAGATTTCCTGATCCTTGGAAACGTTGTTGGCGTTAAAAGCAAAAGCTTTACTATTGGCCACAAGCTGGAAATGTCTACCCATGATGAATTCAGGAAGCGCATTTTTTGCATCCGGCGATAAGTTTAGTTGATCCCTATAAGGTTCCAATAAGGCACGATAGCGCGCGGCGCGTTCTTTCATGGACATGCTGTCCCCAAATTGAACACCCAGTGTACTGAGGATAATCTGCTGGGAACGTTCGGCGTCGTTTAATAGGTCTTTGGAGGAGACCACGATCACATCGG
Source organism: uncultured Pseudobdellovibrionaceae bacterium (assembly GCA_964430725.1). Classification (GTDB taxonomy): domain Bacteria; phylum Pseudomonadota; class Alphaproteobacteria; order Micavibrionales; family Micavibrionaceae; genus CAYSGL01. The sequence goes on along the minus strand of CAYSGL010000230.1, from coordinate 2,576 downwards.
TTTCTGCTGTTTGGCGGAATAAATCCATATAAGGGCGCAAGGGGGCGAGTGTTTGCTCGGAGCCATAGACGGTATTTTCGGGCGGGGTATTGTCTTGCGCTGATGCAGGAACCGCCAGCGTAACACTGGCGGCGAAAAAGGCGCGACGTACAAAGGCTGGCACACTGATACTATTCATCAATGTTATGTATAATAATCTGTTGGTTAATGCAAGCTTTATTTAACCCCGGTGGCGCGGTTCGGGCGGTCGAGCGGGTCGAAGCCGTAATGGGCGAGCCAGCGTGCATCGCTCTCAAAAAAGGTGCGCAGGTCGGGAATGCCGTATTTCAGCATCGCGATACGCTCGATGCCCATCCCGAAAGCAAACCCCTGATATTCATCGGGGTCGATACCGCAATTCTTGAGGACATTGGGATGCACCATGCCGCAGCCGAGAATTTCGAGCCAGTCATCCCCCGCCCCTATTTTCAAGCCGCCCTCTTTGCGCGAGCAGCCGATATCAACTTCAGCGCTGGGCTCTGTAAAGGGGAAAAAGCTAGGGCGGAAGCGCACCGGCAAATCGTCTATCTCGAAATAGGCGCGCGCGAAATCCATCAAACAGCCTTTCAGATGGCCCATATGCACGTTCTTGTCGATGTATAAACCTTCACACTGATGGAACATCGGCGTGTGCGTCATATCATAGTCAGAGCGGTAGGTGCGGCCAAAACAAATATGTTTGAACGGCGGCTTGTTATTTTGCATTAAGCGGATCTGAACGGTCGAGGTGTGGGTGCGCAAAACTTTCTTTGCGGCTTCGCCTGTTTCTTCCGGATCGTCGGGCAGGTAGAACGTGTCGTGCATTTCGCGCGCGGGGTGGCCGGGCGGGAAGTTCAACGCAGTGAAGTTATGCCAGTCATCATCAATGTCCGGCCCTTCGGCCACGGCGAAGCCCATCGAGCCGAAAATAGCGACAAGCTCTTCCATCGTTTGCGAGATCGGGTGGATTGTGCCTTTTGCCTGCGGGCGTGGTGACAAGGATATATCGATCGTTTCTTTCGCCAGGCGGTCGGCCATCGCCTGCTTTTTAAGCGCGGCTTCCTGTTTTTCGATCAGGCCGGCGATCTCGTCTTTGAGCGCATTGAGTTCCGCGCCGAACGTCTTGCGTGCCTCAGGGTCCATGCCGCCCAGATTTTTCATCTGTTCGGTAATACGGCCCTTTTTGCCGAGCGCGGCAACGCGGGCCTCTTCCAGCTTGGATAAATCATTGGCGGCGGCCACCAGACCGGTCAGCTCTTCTTTTAATTGTGCAATCATGTTCATGTAGGGTTTTTTAGCACCAACCCTCAGGCAAACCAAGATTTTTCAAGGATCGGCCTGACTTCGGTCAGGGAGTCGACAATATGGTCGGGCGCGGCCCTTGCGAGCCGTTCTGCGTTCATCAGGCCGCCGGTGATGGAAATACCCAATAGGCCGAGTGCCTTGGCGACATGTGGTTCTTCGTGGGAATCGCCGATGATAAAGGTTTTTTCGGGGGCGAAGCCGTTCGTCCCCATATATTCGGACAGCCGGCGCTGCTTCGAAAGGCCGCTGGCAATCGTGGCTTTCTTCTCATTGCCCGAGACATGATCCATATAGGGCGTAATGCCGAGGCGCGCGACATCGGCTTCCAGCTCATGCGCCAGATGGTTGCTTAAAATCATCGTATAAACGTTGTGGACGCGTAACCATTCAAGCAATTCAATCGCACCATCGGCCAGCCCGCAGACGGCGCTTTCACGTTTATAGGTTTCAAGGAAAATGTTGCTCGCCTCGTCCGTATGACGCAAATAGGTGTCGGCATTGACGCCCATTTTTTCGTAAAAGTGAATCAGGGGGAAGGTAAAGGTCGCCTGTTCTTCTTCAAGTGTAATACGGCGGCACCCGAAAAATTCAAGGCAGGCATTGGTGGCGATGTGGGTCGCGGGCGTATCGGCGAACAGCGTCCCGTTCCAGTCGAAAACAGCAAGATAGGTCATGGCCTTTTGCATACTGAAAAAAGACAGCCATGTCCATGACAGACAAAAAATCTAGCGGAAGGACGGATGCTGTCCGGCGGACACAGGGTTTCTGGGTGGGGCCGCAGGGTGGTTGCTGCCGCCAGTGGGTAGTTTGCCCGTTTCTTCAAATATTTTTTTGACCAAAGGCGGCCCCCAAACCATGCCTACGACCGGAACAGCTCCATACATACTCATAACCGACCTCCTCTTAGATATGCAGTAAAAGAATAGCAGAATTGCTTTATATGCATATCAATGATTCGCAGGCGGTGCAACAAAAAACGGCCCCGCGTGGGGGCCGTTTTGAATTGGTTTGTCGCGGCGCTTATTTCAGCGCGGCGGCAGCTTGTTGCGCGATCGCGGCGAAAGCGGCTTCGTCTTTCGCGGCGATATCAGCAAGGACTTTACGGTCCAGCTCGATACCGGCTTTTTTCAGACCGTTCATCATCGTCGAATAGGTCAGGCCGTGCATACGGGCGCCAGCATTGATACGCTGAATCCACAGGGCGCGGAAATTGCGTTTTTTCTGCTTGCGGCCGATATAGGCGTATTGGCCGG
>CAYSGL010000229.1:0-3072 GCA_964430725.1 uncultured Pseudobdellovibrionaceae bacterium | reverse complement strand
AGCGACGTGTGCGTGTAGGCGCCCGCGTTGATGATCAGCCCGTCATACTGGCCACAGGCTATGTCGAGGCGGTTGAATTTTTTGCGTGACGGTCGCCTCTCTTTATGCCGCCGAGGGTGGGGGAGAAAGGGCACAGGAGCATGGCGGGCGAGCCTTTGACAATTCCCCCCTTTTTCTCTATTGAAGATGAAGTTTTAGGCTAGATAGGGTTTTATTATGAAAATAGATGACAAGGCTATCCGTAAACTTGCGGAATTGCTCGACGAAACAGGCCTGACCGAAATTGAGGTCGCCGAAGGCGAGTCCATGATCCGCGTCAATAAAGGCGGCGCCTATATCGGGGCGGCCCCCGCCGCCGTTGCACCGGCCAATATCAACATGCCCTCGGACCCGACCTTGCCGCAGCAAGCCAACACCAACGCCCCCGCCACCATCACGGCTGATCACCCGGGTGCGGTTTCCTCGCCGATGGTGGGCACCACCTATCTTGCAGGCGAACCGGGTGCCGCACCGTTCGTGAAAAAGGGCGATTCCGTTTCGCAAGGTGACACGCTCCTGATCATTGAGGCCATGAAAGTGATGAACCCGATCAAGGCGCATAAGAGCGGCACCGTTGGCAAGATTCTTGTCGAAAACGGCCAGCCGGTCGAATTCGGCGACGTTTTAATGGTCATCGAGTGATTGAACCACGAAGGCACCAAAACGCGAAGGGTCTTATGGCTGATTTTACCATCGTCCCCTTATCCGAAAAACCCGAGTTCGCCGACATCTGCGCGGCGTGGAGCTTTGGGGAATGGGGATGTCACATTCCGGGATTGACGATAGAGCAGACGCAGAAAAACTATAGGGAGCGGGCAACATATCTAGACAGACTGCCCTTTGTCGCCATCGGAGAAACGAATGGCAAAGCCGCAGGTATGATCAGCTTGAAAGAAAGCGATCACCCTGACAGACAGGATATAACAGACGGCTTATGGGTAAATTCTCTTTTCGTGCATCGTCGTTTTCAAAGAACAGGTCTTGCACAACATCTGTATGAATTTTTGGAAAAGGTAGCCAAAGAGCGATTTAAAGCAAAAAAGCTGTATACCTTTACCTGTCGTGCGACTACGGCATATGAATCGATGGGCTATAAAAAAATCGGCATGGTGCGCGATACAACGGGCTTTCATCCCCAAGGAGAGCCTCTTTTAATGAAAACTTTGTGACTTCGTGTCTTCGTGGTGAAAAAATGTTCAAAAAAATCCTCATAGCCAACCGTGGAGAGATTGCGCTCCGCATTATCCGTGCCTGCCGCGAGATGGGCATTCAAACGGTTGCCGTTCATTCTACCGCCGATGCCAATTCGATGGCGGTGCGTATGGCCGATGAATCGGTTTGTATCGGCCCCGCGCAAGCCCGCGATTCATATTTGAACATTCCCTCTATCCTGACGGCCGCGTCGGTCACCGGCGCGGAAGCCATTCATCCCGGCTATGGATTTTTATCCGAAAATGCCAACTTCGCCCGCATGGTCGAAGAACACGGCTTTACCTTTATCGGTCCCAAGCCCGAACATATTGACGCGATGGGCGACAAGGTTGTCGCCAAGCAAACCGTCAAAGCGCTCGGCCTGCCGGTTGTGCCGGGGTCGGACGGCGCGATGAATTCGCTCGAAGACGGGATGATATTCGCCCGCGAAGCAGGGTTCCCCGTGCTGATCAAGGCGGCATCGGGCGGCGGCGGCAAGGGCATGAAGGTCGTCCGCAAAGAAGAAGAATTTAAAGAAGCCTATTCCACCGCACGCTCGGAGGCCAAAGCCAATTTCGGCGACGACACGGTCTATCTTGAAAAATATTTAGAGAAGCCGCGCCACATCGAAATTCAGGTGTTCGGCGACAAGCATGGCAATGCCATTCATCTGGGCGAGCGCGATTGTTCAACCCAGCGGCGCCACCAAAAGCTGGTCGAAGAAGCCCCCTCGCCTGCCCTGAACGATGACGAGCGCAATGCGATCGGCTCGCTGGCCGCAGACGTGATCCGCAAAATGGGCTATGTCGGCGCCGGTACGATCGAATTTTTGTACGAAGACGGCCAGTTTTATTTCATGGAGATGAACACCCGCATTCAGGTCGAACACCCGGTCACGGAAATGATCACCGGTATCGACCTGATCGCCGAACAGATCCGCGTTGCCGCCGGCGAGCCGTTGAGCGTCAACAAGGACCGCATCCGTTTTCGCGGTCATGCCATCGAGATCCGCATCAACGCCGAAGACCCGCAGACTTTTATGCCTTCGCCGGGTAAAATTACGCAGTTCCACGCACCCGGCGGCCTCGGTGTTCGCTTCGATTCCGCCATCTATGCCGGATATCCGATTCCGCCCTATTACGATTCGATGGTCGGCAAACTGATCGTGCATGGCCGCAACCGTGATGAATGTATCCGCCGCCTGCGCCGCGCCATTTCGGAAACCATTGTCGAAGGCGTGAAAACCACTCTTCCCTTACATCAATGGATTTTGGACCAGCCGGAATTTTTGTCCGGTGAGTACACGATTCACTGGCTGGAAAAGAAACTCGCCGAGCGGTAGTTTATTATTGACATAATTGTTAAGCATCGCTAAAAGACGGCTATGTCTAGCAAGCCGTCTTTTCGTTTTTATCTACTGGTCGCAACCAGCCTGCCGGTCTATCCGGCGGATGCGTTAGAGCCGCTATCATCGGACCTTGACCTGCATGTGCAGGTCGAGCGTAAATTACGAGATGCTGAGGGCCGCGTCACCATCACCGACCAGTTTTTGAACGCAGCGATGTTGGGGAGCCATGACGAAGATTTCTTACGATCCAAAAGAAATGCCTTCGCCCTGCACCACCTGCCTGCCCTGAAAACTCCGTGGGTGACAGCCGCCGGAGATGAATTTTGGCGACAGCGTCTGCTGCACCGGATTGCCACCCGCGCACATTTTAAAAATCAGGTGCTTTATCTAAGGTAAAATTCTCTATAACAATGTTTTTATGATCGCCGCATTCTTGGCCGCGTACCGCGAGGGGGTTTTCCCGATGGCGGATGATGCGGATGATGATATTTTCC
>CAYSGL010000228.1:0-3078 GCA_964430725.1 uncultured Pseudobdellovibrionaceae bacterium | reverse complement strand
CGAAAATATTATTAATCCGCTGTAATATCAGGTCGCGGCGATACACAAGGACGGCGGCGTCCGCGCTGCTGGCCGCGATTTCCAGCGTTGCTTCGGGGCGTTCCTTCTGATTTTTCTTTTTCCGGTAATGTAATTTCATCGGCTGGGTGCGCGCGGCCATATCCGCGCCCATAATGTCCTCCCATTGGTCGAACAGCCGCCCCAGCGCAATATATTTGCGCGAAAAGGTTTTGCCTGTAATCTTGGCGGCTGTTTCCGATAAAAGCTTGAGGGCCATGGCCAGCACTATGACAGAGTTGAAAAAGCCGGACAAGCGGACCGTCGACGGGTTCCGCAAGGCCATGCTTGACTGGTACGATGCGCACTGGCGTAAAATGCCGTGGCGCAGTCCCCCGCAGACGCGGCCCGATCCATACCATGACTGGTTATCGGAGGTGATGCTTCAGCAGACCACCGTGCCGACAGTCATGCGCTATTTCACGCGGTTTGTTGAATTATGGCCTACGGTTCAGGATCTGGCCAATGCGCCGGTCGAGCAGGTCATGCATGAATGGGCGGGACTGGGCTATTACGCGCGTGCGCGCAACCTGCATAAATGCGCAAAAGTGATCGCATCCGAGTATGGTGGGGTATTTCCCGCCGATATTGAGGCGTTGAAGGCACTTCCCGGCATCGGCGATTATACTGCCAACGCCATTGCCGCGATTGCCTTCGATCAGCCCTCCATCGTTGTGGATGGCAATATCGAACGCGTCATGGCGCGGATGTTCAATATTCAAACGCCGCTGCCTGCCGCCAAGAAGGATATCAAGATCGCGGCAGGATATATGGCAGAGGGGCGGGTGGACCGCCCCGGCGACTATGCCCAGGCTTTGATGGACCTCGGTGCGATGATCTGCACACCAACCAAGCCTGCCTGCGGTTTGTGTCCGGTGGCCGGATATTGTAAAGCCCGTAAACTGGGCGTGGCCGAGCAGCTGCCGCGCCGCGCGCCGAAAAAGGAGAAACCGGTTAAATACGGCCATCTATATTGGATCGAAGATGCGCGGGGGCGGGTGTTGCTGGAACGCCGCCCTGAAACCGTGATGCTGGGCGGAATGGCGGGACTTCCCACATCGGAATGGAGCGAAATTCCCCCGAAAACCAACGGTAATGCCCGAATTCTGGGTCAAATCCGCCACAGTTTCACCCACTTTGACCTGTATCTTGATGTTGTGAAAAGGCCTGTGCCCAAGACATATGATGGATGGTGGGTTGAGCGCGCCGCGCTCCCCGGGGCGGGCTTGCCGACTTTGTTTGCCAAAGCGGTCAAGCTCTTAATTCAAAAGCAAATTTGAGGGATATGATGCAAACGGATATACTATCAGGCATGAATCGATTTTTCTTTTTATTGCCGCTTGCCGCGCTTCTTTTTATATCGCCGGTTCTGGCGCAAGAGCCGGACGAAGCGGTTCCTGCTATCGCCCCCTCTATGCCTGAGGCAAATAATAACGCGGTAGCCGAAGATTTGCAGGCTGGCGAAGTGACGGTAATGAAGGACGATTATGCCGGTGCGAATTACGCCACGCCCAATATGCAGAACCTGTCCAAATTATACTGGCGTCTGGGCGTGTTCAATCCGGACGATAAAAAAATCATCGATAATTACCTGATTATCAATGAGTGCGATGTGTACCGGAATTTTTACCGGGATGATTTTGAATGGGCGAATGTGCGCGATGCAACCCGTGACATGCTCATGGAAAAAAAGCGCCGGCTTTACCAATCAGTTCAAGATACTCGTACCGATTGATCTTGGGCGCTATGATATGGAGCGCGGCGGCTTTGACGTTGTCAACAACACGGCCTTTATCAATTCGCGCCGGATACAGGTGACGGGTACGGCGACGACCTATGGCGGCTGTGATCAGAAAGGCGATCTGGCGGGTTATCCTTCGAATGTCGTGATGATTCTCAATAAGCCGTTCACCTTTGATTTTGTAAAAGTGGACGAGCATGTGGCGCAGGCCTTCCTTCTCCGCAAACGTTATAATGCGACGCCGGTGCCGCGCGAATTACGCAATAAAGGGTTTCAACGTCTTGCTTTTGCCCGTATGCGCGTAACCTTCGTACGCTATCAGGGCACGAACGATCTGAATGGCGGGGTCAAGCAAGCCATTATCTATGGCCGTCTGGATGGAATCGATGTCTTCGAAGACCTGAAAGAAGAAATGCTGTTGACCAGCACCAATTACGATTAACCCCATCACTGTGTTATGACGATCTGGGGAGTGATTGCCCTTTTAATTGCTAAAACTCACCGAAGCTTAAATCTTCGTCTTCCTGATCATAAACGCTCATACGCTGATCACGGCGGCGAGAGATGCGGACACCTGCGATTGTGTTGCCGCCAAAGGCATTCGGCTTGTCGATATTCACGCTGACGGCCAGCACGCCTTCATTCAACATCAGCGCGGCAATCAGTTTTTCGGCAAAAGTTTCGACAAGGTTGATATGGCCGCTCGCGGCGATTGCTTCGGCTTCCTCGATGACGGTTTCGTATGATACGACATCCTCGAAATTGTCATCTTGCCATTCGCCGGGCCGCACAACCTCAAGCCATGCCGAGATGATCAATGGCTGGGTTGCGTCTTTTTCTTCGTCATATACGCCGATCGAGGCCTGGACTTCGAAGTCGCGCACGAATATCTCGGTCTTGACCTCGTCCATCATAAAGCCGTCACCATTGGTGACGCTCATGCGTGAGGAGGGCGAGGTAATGGCGCGGAATAATGTGTTCATGGCATTTTCTTTAAAACCGATATGGGGCATGGTTTCAACCTTTTATTGCAAAGTGGTGGGAGAGGGAGAGAGGGGGCGTTGTTGAGTGAGGGGGGCTTTGAGGCGGGCTTGCTGGCGCAGGACGTCGATCGGCTGTTGGTTGCCGTCCTCATCCTCAAAATGCCAGAAATCCCAGCCGTTGCAGCTTTGGGCGTTTTGTACGGCGGCGCCCATTTTGTGAATTGAACCGCGATGATTACCAGTCGTTTTGCCGGAAACTTTCAGATTGCCGTCCTGTTCCACAACGGCGCGATAACG
>CAYSGL010000227.1:0-3080 GCA_964430725.1 uncultured Pseudobdellovibrionaceae bacterium | reverse complement strand
TTATGGCGGGAAACGCGCCTTGCCCGCCGCCCGACAGGGGCGCGGGCCCGCGCACAGCTATAACATTATTGCAGGGTCAAGCCATTCGCCGTAAAGACGCCGATATCCATCATCGAATACCAATCGCGCACCATGACGACATTATTTGATCCGGAACCGGCATAGCGATTGACGGCACTCAGCGCGGCAATCACGCGCTGTTTTTCCCGTCCGCCCAGACGATAAAAATTGGGGCCGACCGTCACGACCGGCACACCGATTTTTTCATCAACGCCATGATTGCGGATGATATCGGCCTGTACAAATCCTTTGACCAGCGCCTGTCCGTCCTGCCGCTGCTGTATCCATATCTCGGGCGTCCATGTATCGTGCCATACCGTATGGGCATCGGTCCCATTCTCCAGATAAGGATTATAGTCCGAGTATTCATTCCATGCGGTTTGCGAGGGGTACCAGCCGATCCATTGACTGACCTTCTCTGCGGCGTGGGCATCGCCCCCATACGCCACCATAAAAGCAAATAAAATCAAAAACTTGCGCATAAAGACACCAATCAATCGCTTATTAACACCCTTTATGATACACTGAATCCATGATTGGCGCTATTTCCAATGCCCTGCAAGGGCTGATGACCTCTTCGCAATCCGCAGACAAAGCGGCGGAGAGAATTGCCAACGCGACCAATCATGATTATGGCGACACGGTCGAACTATCCGAAGAGGCGGTCCGCCTGAAAACGGCAGAGATCGGGTATAAAGCCAACCTTGCCAGCATCAAAACCGCGCAGAATATGAGCGATGAGTTGATGCGCCTGTTTGATGAAAAAGTATAACAGGCAACAAGCCTGCGCCGATTAGAACCCTGTCCGCATTTCGTATTTTAGCACGCTGTCATGCGAGGCTTTGCTTAATCCCAGCAGATAGCCAACGCGCGCATCGATCACGCGTTGCTCGCTGATCGGAACGGAAAATCCGATAACCGGGCCGATGTGATGCTCCTGTTTGCTCCAGCCGTTATTGTCGCTGAGGTTGCCAAAATCGGCATAATATTCACCGCCAATATCCCACGTTCCCATGTCATAGTACGAACCCCACGAAAAATCGGCCCCGATACCGCCATCCGCATCATCACCAACTTCATGCGAGAGACCGATATTGGCAACATGGTCCAGCCCGTACGCCGACCCTGCGAGGAGTAATTTTATGCCCAGCTCGTCCGGGCCGCCTTCATGGTTGAACGCGTACTCTCCTTGCACCGCAGCCTGAAGGGAGGACTCGTCTCCTGTAAAACGCCAAGCCGCTTCCAGCTCCGTTGCCGCATAGTCCAGCGAGTCACCTTCGATCTTCTGGATCGTACCTGCGATACCGACACGGAAATGATTATTGATGCCGTATTCCAGATCCGTTTTGTTTACCCACGCGGAATCAAGATCATCATCCCACGCGAAATGGCCGCTGTTATCGACCTCCCACCCTTGTTCAATAGAGGGATGTTTGATGCGTTTTGTTTCCGCCTGAACGGAAAACGGCACACAGGCAAGAATTGTGGCGGCCAACAATAATTTTTTCATGGCAATCTCCTTGATGGACGGGCGCCGGAATGGGCGCGAATCAGATTTTCTTATCATGGAAGAATCTTAACGCAAGAGCAAGTCATTGAGGTATTGCGCCATGCGGTTGCCGACTTCGCGCGGCCCTGTAACGGCCAGATCGACATTCTGCTGGTTGAAATAATCAACTTCCTCGTCGTTATGCGCGCGGACCAGAACGCGGATGGACGGTTTTAAACTACGCGCGACCTCGACAATCCGGCGCGCCTCAAACGGATTGGGCACAGCGACGATAATGGCGACGGCCTTTTCAATCGCGGCTTCCTGTAATGTTTCAGCATGGCCGGCATCACCGGCAATGGCATGATAGCCGTTCTCGCGCAGCGTTTCGACGCGTTCGCGGTTATTCTCGACAACGACCAGATCGATATGGGCCTGCTTCAGGTTGGCGGAAATATGGCCGCCCACGCGCCCGTGTCCGACAAGAATAACCAATTCGCGCAGGTTTTGCTTTGCCTCTAGCTTCAGCTGGGCCAGATCATCATCATGCATATTAAAAAAGTGCGAGAGGCGCGGCTTGCCGCCGATATATTCATAGGTCAGGCGCGCACCGGCAAATATCAACGGATTAAGCCCTACCGATATCAAGGCACCGGCGAGAATCAAATCCCGCCCCTCAACCGGCAAGACATCATAGGCCAGCCCCAATGTAACCAGGATAAACGAGAATTCTCCGATTTGCGCAAGGCTCGCCGAGACGATCAATCCGGTTTTAAGCGGGTATCCGGACAACATCACAATCAGAAATGACGCGAACGCCTTACCGAGAATAATAACGGCCACCACCGCCAACACATGCAAAGGTTGTTCAAACAAAACCATGGGGTTGAACAACATCCCGACCGCGACAAAAAACAACACGGCGAATGCGTCCTGAAACGGCAGGGCGCGGTCGGCGACTTCGTGGTTCATGTCGGATTCACGGATCATCATACCCGCAAAAAATGCACCCAGCGCAAAAGAAATACCGAACATTTTGGCCGCGCCGAACGCCACCCCGACCGCCATAGCAAAAACCGCCAATGTAAATAACTCGCGTGAGCGCGATTGCGCAACCAGCGTTAACATCCACGGCAGAAAACGGCGCCCCGCAACCATCATAAAAATAACAAACAGGGTAATTTTCCCCGCCGTCAGCGCCATCGCCTGCCAAAGCGGGCCTGCATCTTTACCTGTCACGGCCAGCGCAGGAATAAGCACCAGCGCAAACACCATCACCAGATCCTCGATAATCAGCCAGCCAATCGCGATACGCCCGTTATTGGTCTGTATCATGTTGTTTTCTTCCAGCGCACGGATCAGTACAACAGTACTGGCCACCGATAAGGCCAAACCGAACAACAGACCGGCGCCAAGCCCCCAGCCCCATAAATGGGCGAGCCCCGCCCCCAGCAACGTTGCCATGCCGATCTGCACAACAGCGCCCGGTACGGCGATACGCTGGACATCGCGCAGGTCTTTTAACGAGAAA
>CAYSGL010000226.1:0-3118 GCA_964430725.1 uncultured Pseudobdellovibrionaceae bacterium | reverse complement strand
GCCGCCTCCATCGACCCGAAAATCATCGAGCTTGACCAAAACCGCGTCAATCTTGTCTTCGAGATTGTCGAGGGCGACAAAAGCCGGATCAAGGGCATCCGTTTTGTTGGAAACAAGGTATTCAGCGACGATGTGCTGCGTTCGGAAATTCAATCGAAAGAAGATCGCTGGTATCGCTTCTTGTCGTCGGACGACCTGTATGATCCGGACCGGATCGAGTATGATGGTGAATTGCTGCGCCGCTTCTACCTGAAACACGGCTATGCCGATTTTCGCGTAGTATCCGCCAATGCCGAACTGCGCGAGGGCACCGATAATTTCTATATGACCTTCACGGTTGAAGAAGGGCCGCGTTATAAAATTGGGCAAATTATGATCGACTCGGAACTGCGCGGCTTTGATGCCAACGCCCTGCGCGAATCGGTCAGCATCCTGCCCGGACAATGGTATGATGCCGATGCGGTGCAAAAATCCGCCGACGCCATGACAGATAAACTGGGCGACATGCAGTATGCCTTTATGTCCGTCAGGCCCAATGTCGAGCGCGACCGCAATAACGGCACGATTGATTTAACCTTTGCCGTCGGCGAATCGCCGCGCGTGTTTGTCGAGCGTATTGATATTCACGGCAACGTGCGAACGATCGACAAGGTCCTGCGCCGCGAGATGATGTTGTCGGAAAGCGACCCCTTTAACCGTTCAAAATTGGCCCGTTCGGAACAAAAACTGCGCGATCTCGATTTCTTTGAAAAAGTCGATGTAAAAACCATCCCCGGCAGCGCCCCCGACAAGACCGTTGTGGACATTGAGGTTGCAGAAAAATCGACGGGCGAACTGTCTATCGGCGCGGGCTTTTCAACCAATGAAGGGCCGTTGGCCGACCTGCGCATCCGCGAGCGTAACTTCCTTGGCAAGGGGCAGGATGTCCTGTTTGCGACAACATTAGCCGGTAAGCGTACACAGTTCGACTTTTCCTTTACCGAACCGTATTTCCTCGACCGCGATTTGCAGGCCGGTGTCGACCTGTTCCACATCACACGCGATTTTCAGGACGAGGCCAGTTACGACCAGGTCAAGACGGGCGGCGGGTTGCGCATTGGTTATCCGTTGTCCGAAAGATGGCGGCAGACATTCAAATATCGGTACGAGAACAACAAGATCGAAAATGTTAAAACAAGTGCCTCGCGCTATATCCGCGATCAGGAAGGCGAGCGTTCGACATCGGCGATCGGCCAGCGCCTGACATACGATTCACGCGACAGCCGCATGTTCCCGACAGACGGCTTCTTTGCCTGGCTGGACACAGAGGTCGCCGGTGTTGCCGGCGATGCAAAATATGTGTCTGGCACGCTGGGCGGCAGCTATTACTATCCGATGTGGGACCGTAAGGTTGTGCTCAATGTTCTTGGTGAAACCGGAGCTATTGGCGGATATGGCGGCGAAGATGTGCGCATTAACGAGCGCTTCTATCTGGGTGGCAATAACCTGCGCGGATTTGAGCGCGGCGGCGTGGGGCCGCGCGATACGGCGACAGACGACTCACTGGGCGGTAATTATTTCTATAGAGGCTCGGTCGAGGCGAGCTTCCCCATCGGTCTGCCCGAAGAGCTGGGTATTCAGGGGCATGCATTTACCGATTTCGGGTCGATATGGGATCTGGATGCAAGCGGCCCGGGAATTGCGGACGAAGCGTCGATCCGCGCATCTGCCGGCCTTGGCTTGTCGTGGCGTTCCCCGATGGGGCCGGTGCGCATCGATGTCGCCCAGCCCTATATCAAGGAAGATTTTGATAAGAAAGAGGTGTTCCGCTTCAGCTTCGGAACGCGCTTCTAATTTATTTGTAAGACAGAAAAGAGGCTCCTTATGCGTCCATTCCTCATGCTTGCAAGCATCTTGCTTGTTTTTGCCGCCGTTACTCCCGCTGTGGCGCAAGGTGATAAAATCGCCGTCATCGACATAGACAAGCTTTTGAATGAGTCGAAGGCAGGGCAGAGCATCGCCAAACAGGTGCAGGACAAGCAGGCCGCCTTTCAAAAGGAGTTTTCCGCCAAGGAGAAGGAGTTGCTTGATGCGCAAAAAACGCTGATCGACGAGAAGAGTAACCTGTCCGCCGACGAATTCGCCAAAAAGCGCAAAGAATTTGAAGAAAAACTGATCAGCACGCGCAAGCTGTTTCAAAAGCGGCGGACCGATCTTGATCGGGCGCTCAGCGAAGCCTTGGGCACGCTACGTCGCAACGTCGTGGAAGTGACCGCTGCCGTCGCCGAAAAAGAGGGATATGATATTGTCCTGACGCGCGACAGCGTCGTAATCGCGGAAAAAGCACTTGATATTACCCCCCCTGTGCTGGCCGACCTGAACGCCAAGATAGACAATATCAAGCTTGGCTTGTAAAACAGGCTTATGGCAGACCCGCGTTTCTTTACCCGCTTTCCCCCGCGCCCGCTTTCCGAGCTCGCGGATATTGCCGGTGCGACGCTGGCCAATCCTGAGGACGGCGCGTGTATGATAGAAGATGTCGCGCCGCTGGACACAGCTGGCGCCGGGACGATTTCCTTTCTTGATAACGTTCGCTATAAACAGACCTTCATCCAAACAACGGCATCGGCCTGTATCGTGTCGCCCAAGATGGCGGAATTTGCACCAGCCGGTTGTCGTCTCGTTATAAGCAATACACCCTATAAGGCCTATGCCCTGATTGCGCAGGCTTTCTATCCTGTGAAAAAACCGGCGGCGCAAATATCCAAGCTGGCCGTGATTGGTGACAATGTGGTGATCGGCGAGGGATGTGTCATTGAGCCGGGGGTTGTTATCGGCGCCGGCGCGGTCATCGGTGCCGGAACATGGGTTGAGGCGCAAACCGTTATCGGGCCGAACGTGGTGATCGGCAGCGACTGCCGTATCGGGCCTCATGCTAGCATATCCCATGCCTTGATTGGCAGCGGCGCGCGTCTTTATCCGGGAGCACGCATCGGTCAGGACGGTTTCGGTTTTGCGATTGACCCTGCCGGACATGTGAAAGTGCCGCAACTGGGTAGGGTGATCATTGGCGACCATGTAGAGGTCGGCGCGAATACATGCATCGATCGCGGGGCGGGGCCCGATACGATTATCGGCG
>CAYSGL010000225.1:0-3124 GCA_964430725.1 uncultured Pseudobdellovibrionaceae bacterium | reverse complement strand
GGCCTAAATGAAACTCGCCCTCATCCAACTGAATAACGGTCCCACGATTGCCGAAAATATGATCGGCATTGCGAAGTTAATTCGTGAGGCGGCGGCGCAGGGGGCAACTTTTATCGCCACGCCGGAAAATACCTGCCGCATGGCGAAAGATAACGACCAGCGCTGGGCGGAATCGCACGCGGAAGAAGATCATCCCGCTGTGCCGTTCTATGCGTCGCTGGCCAGGGATTTGGATATTCACTTATTGATCGGATCACTGTCGTCCATTCGCGTGGGGGACAAGCTGGTCAACCGCTCTTACCTGTTCAAACCGGACGGTGAAATCGCGGCGAAGTATGACAAAATCCACCTGTTCGATGTCGATCTGGACAATGGCGAAGTGTATCGCGAGAGTGACCTGATCAAACCGGGGATGAAGGCTGTTGTTACCGATATGGGCGATGCCAAGCTCGGTTTGAGTGTGTGTTATGATGTGCGTTTTCCCCACCTCTATCGCGGTCTTGCAAAACAGGGCGCGCAAATATTGTCGATCCCTGCCGCTTTTACCGTTCCGACAGGCAAGGCGCATTGGGAAACGCTGCTTCGCGCGCGGGCCATTGAAAACGGCGCGTTCGTTATCGCGCCTGCGCAAGGTGGGATGCATGCGTCTGGTCGCGCGACATACGGTCATTCCATGGTGGTGAATCCATGGGGGCAGGTCATTGCGCATAAGGCGGACGATCAGCCGGGCGTATTATATTGCGATATCAACCTCGATGAAGTCACCAAGGCGCGGGCCGCTATTCCGAGCCTAAAACATGATCGGGCCTATTCTTAAGCCAGCTTTTCCATGGACACGCCGAGAGCCTCTGCGACGGCTTTGATAGCGCGGATAGAGCCGTCCTTGCGGCCCGTTTCAATCTCTGTCAAATAGGGGCGGGACAGGCCGGAGGCATTCGCCAGGTCGCCTTGCGTCATGCCGCGATGTTTGCGGATAATCTTGATCGGATGATCTTTTCCCAGCGCGAGTTGTTCCATCACCGTTTCCGGCAAATCGCTGGCGTTCGTGCCGTTCTTAAGGGCCGTATAGTCATGTAAAGGCACGAGGACATGCGGCTTGCCGGCGATGTGAATGATGTCGTAATCCATGGATGAATGTCTCCTTGGGCGACATTTTACCTGATTCGGTGCGATAGGGGATTAGAAGCGGGCTGTCAGGGAGAGCGAGCCGAAGGTACTGATACCATCCTGCCCGTCAAATTCCTTGGAGCGGACATTATAGGTGTAGGCAAGGCGGTAATCGTAAATCGAGATGGCAAGACCCGCGAACGCATCGGCGACAAAAGGTTTTTTGTCGATCGAAGCACTGTCGCGGAAGCTGTTGCCGTCCAGAAAAATATTACGCGCGACGGCGCGGCCATCGACGCCGGCGAACAGGTACCATCCCCAGTTCTGGTCTGGTACGTCGAAGTATCCGGTGCCAGCCATGGCGGGGCGCACGCGCGGTGGCACGTCCTGTAATGATTTTTGATAGGGGCCAAAAGTGAAGGTCATGCCCGTTCCTGCATAGGTGTAAATATTCCCGAGGCTGACATTGACATTGGGTGCGGCGGCAAGGCGCAGGTCGGAATAATCAAAGTCGAGCGTCCAGAGGGAGGGCCAGCGCCGTTGCCATGAGAGGATAATCCCCGGCTCGGTCTTCAGCTGGTTGCCCCACCCCTTGGGCATGTCCGAGTCCGTAACATGGCGGTGAATGAACTTTTGCGTTTGTTCGGCCAGTGCGGGCGGCCCGACAACCCCCAGAGTAACCTCGAAATCATCCATATGATTGCCGTTTACGGATGTCAGCCCGACCGAACCGTACAGCCATCCCGCCCATGGCCGGTCATTGGGCTGGGCGGCGGCGATATCGATATCTGCCGGTGTATACATGTTCTGGCCAACGGTGAAATAGGTCGCGGTGGTGTCATTGATGCCAAGAATGGGGAATTCATCGCCGACTTCCCGCAACAGGCGCGGCACGCTTGTCTTGGTGCCGTACCATGTCAGGCGCACGCCGTTTGTATAATAGCGGTCGTCTCCTTCGCCGATCAGGTCATTTTCATAGGATAGGCTGAGGTAGTTATCGTAAGGGTTCTTTGCAATTTTGGGTGTTGCGACCTGTTCCAGGGTTGGCCTGGGTTTGCCTAAGGGGACGGGCGCGGGGCGCTTATGCTCAATAGGGGCGGTATAGCGCGAAATACGTTCGCGTGTTTCATCGGACACGGTTTGGGCGTACGCAGGTAGCGCACAGAAAACAAGCGCCGTGAGTGCGGCGCTGAATATGGTGAGCGGCTTTGGTTTTGTCCTGTGTGTCATCCTGAGGGCAGGTGTATCCCATAATCTTGTCCAAAGTAAGAGATAAACGGTATCAGGCGGCTTTTCGTTCCCTTTCCGGCGTGATACACGACTATCTATGGATTTTCGTCTTAAAACCTATATCCGCCCCCCGCGCTCCGGCGCTCGGCCCAAACAGATTGTCATGTGCCTGCATGGGCTTGGCTCCAATGGCATGGATCTACTTAGTCTGGCCCCCTATTGGGCGGAGGGTCTGCCGGACGCGGTCTTTGTGTCACCCGATGCGCCTTTTCCCTGTGATATGGCGCCGGTGGGGTTCCAGTGGTTTTCCTTGCAGGACAGGACGCCGGAAGCGATGCTCCGGGGTGCTGAACAGGTCGCGCCAATTTTGAATAAGTATATTGACGAAGTTCTGCAACATTATGATCTGGAAGATAAAAATCTTTCTCTGGTGGGGTTTTCCCAGGGCACCATGATGAGTCTTTATGCCGGCCCGCGCAGAGCGAATAGAATTGCAGGGATATTAGGGTATTCCGGTGCGCTGATCGGAGCGGAGGGATTGTCCGGAGATGTGATCCAAAAGCC
Source organism: uncultured Pseudobdellovibrionaceae bacterium (assembly GCA_964430725.1). Taxonomy (GTDB): domain Bacteria; phylum Pseudomonadota; class Alphaproteobacteria; order Micavibrionales; family Micavibrionaceae; genus CAYSGL01. The sequence goes on along the minus strand of CAYSGL010000225.1, from coordinate 223 downwards.
CCCGATCCATCTTATCCATGGTGAGGTGGATGATATCGTTCCTCTCAGCGCTTATATGCATGCGGTTGAAATATTGACCAAAAACGGGTTCGAGGTCAGCGGCCACACGACCCCCTATTTGTCGCACAGCATTGATAATGACGGCATTGAAAGCGGATTATCATTCTTGATGAAAATTTTTGGCTAATTATCTGAAATTGCTGCGTTGTTCCTAAAGCAAGTG
>CAYSGL010000224.1:0-3133 GCA_964430725.1 uncultured Pseudobdellovibrionaceae bacterium | reverse complement strand
ATGATATTGAAAGTGCTGCAAAAGATCGGCAGAGAATAGCTGAAATTCGTGATGGTATCCGTACGAAGTTTTCAGAGTTCTTTAATGCCAAGGGCTATCAACGGCACGAGCCGGGGAATCTTGTACCGGAAAATGATACAAGCGTCCTATTTACAGGATCCACTATCAGCACTTTCAAGCCATATTTGTCCGGTAGTCCGATACCGGATGCCGGCCTCTATATGATTCAAAGCTGTCTGAGAACGCAAAACACAAGAATTCTCGACAATGATCAAAAACCGCAATGGACATCCTATTTTTCCAGCACAGGGGCTTTAACGCCCTACGAAAAAATTGATGTTTTGTCAGAGCAGGCGTGGCAATTTTTCACGGATTACCTCGGCATCCCGTCCGATAGGGTGAAAATCCGTATTGCTTCAAAAGACATTGATCTCTTGAACTACTGGAAAGCGGCCAGCCTAGATCATGTGCTGGAGTATGATGTTAACGATCCAGTCTATTATACCCATAAATTCGGAATGGATAATGTCGCCGGACGAAACTGCAACATGGCGATTGTCGATCACAAGACAGGTGCCTTGCGGGATATCGGCAATATTATCGTCATAGAAACGCCGGATAAGAAGCTCGGCGCAGAGATCGCTTTTGGCGTGGAAACTATCGTCAGCCGTATTTTAGGGCTTTCAAATCCTATCGAGGCATCCTTGATCGCGGACATTGCTCCTCGCAAGAACGAATATTCATTGAAGCTAGCCGACTGTATCAGCTCATCACTGGTTATTCTTGATGCAGGGGAGCGGCCCGTTGCAACCAATCGCGGGCGCGTGCTGCGTAAGTATATGCAAGGCATCAGCGATCTGCGTCATAAGGCAGACGTCAGCATCGATGAAATTCAACAATATGCCGAAGAATTTGAGATCAAGGAATTCGGTATAAAATCCGATCTGCCCTCAAAAATTGCGGAATATGTCACAAAGTTTGAAGAGGCGCAGGCCAAAGGCTTTAAGCCGGAAAAAGTTAATGCAGAGGCCAGTGCGGTATTTCCGCTTGAAGCAGGCCAACGCCAGCCAAGAGTTTCGCTGTCGTCAAGGTTTGAACCTGTCTAATAGAAAGAGGATAAAAATGGGTGCAAAACGGCATCATAAAAAAGTATCCTTGATGGCAAGGCAGGAATTACTCTCGCATCTTGACCGTGATGATGTGGTTATCAGCACACATGAACACCTCGATAGAGAAGAGTTGTTCTTCGAAAATTCCTCAATATCCTACGAGCAAGACTTTAATGAGTTTTCATCACTTTTTAATGATGTAAAATTCCGTGAAAATAACTTCAATCCGAATACTGTGGCTGCTGCTTTTTTTAGTTGTCCTATCTATGAAAGATTTCGTGCTGTTGATTTGGGTACGGATTTACGTGAGGGGATAGATATCTATAGGGATTTGAACAACCGCCTTTTGGAAGAAATTGGTTGTCTGCATCATGTGTTCAAGGAGTCCGCAGGTGCTCCTATGGCCGGTAATCTAAAATTCTTGCCGCTACCGTTCCTTTTTGTGGATCCTAACCAGACAGCCATCGAGTTCGAGCGTCGCTATAAAAATGTATTCAATCATGTGGCTGGCTTGAAATGGCATCCCTTCGCTCAGAGAAGCGTCCCAAAAGACTATGTTGAGAGGGGCTTTATTAATCTCGCGGCGGATCGTGGATTGCCAACGGTTATCCATAGCGAACGACCAGGTGAGCCAGGCGATCTTTCGGCATTGTTGCGCGATGTAAGCCCTGTAGCCGACCGACTTAAAGCGGCTGTAGATTTGGCACATCTTGGATTTTTGCATGATGATTTGAGCAAGATTGAATATTTTGAATACACATATTCGGATCTTAGTCCGTGGAGCGCAGTTTTTGCAGGCGCACGCTCCCAAGCCTGTAAAGAAGAGAAGGTAGACACCTTGGCTATGATCCTACAGAGGCATGAAAATAAGATACTGTTCGGGCTGGATACACCATTTAATTGGCTTCTTTGGTCTAACGGCGACAGTTTTGGAGCAGATGTTGTTGACGAGATCGTGATTATACAAGAGGCCGCAGCTTTGGCAGGGGAGGGCATCCAAAAGAAACTGTTCAATACTAATCCCCGCCGTTTCTTAGCCGGGCGGCCAAGTGGTAACGGGCTTGCTCACCAAGCCCAATTTTCTTTGGCATAATTCTATCAATGGACTGACATATCGGCAGTTTCTATGCTAAGACCAACATATGGCTATTCCCCCACGGTTTCTCGACGAGTTGCGATCCCGCCTCAGTGTTTCCGATGTTGTAGGTAAGCGCCTGCGTTTGACACGGGCAGGGCGGGAGTTCAAGGGCTGCTGCCCGTTCCACCACGAAAAAACACCCTCGTTCTATGTAAACGACGACAAGGGGTTTTACCATTGTTTCGGTTGCGGCGCGCACGGCTCCGTGATCGATTTTGCCATGAAGCACGATAATCTTTCCTTTATCGAGGCGGTGGAAAGTTTGGCGTCGCTCGCGGGGATGCAGGTGCCGCAATCCAGCCCCGAAGAAGCGCGTCGCGCAAAGGAACAAAAATCGCTCTACAACCTGCTCGACGATGCCGCCCGCTGGATGGAAGACCAGTTGCGCAGACCCGAAAATCGCGATGCCTATAGCTATATGACGGGCCGCGGCATTCCCGAAGAACAGCTTGCAAATTATCGCATCGGATTCGCCCCGGCAGATGGGCAAGCGATTCGCAAATTTCTTTTGTCCAAGGATTACACCGATGAGCAGATGATCGAGGCGGGGGTGCTCAAGATTTCTGCGCGCGGCAGCGATCCCTATGCTTTTTTCCGCGACCGCATCATGTTCCCGGTGCCGGACAAGCGCGGCCGTGTTGTCGCCTTCGGCGGGCGCGTATTGCCCGATCATTTGCGCCCGCCCACGCAATCCAATTTTACCCCGCCGAAATACATCAACTCATCCGATACGCCGCTCTTTCATAAAGGCGCGATGCTGTACGGCGAGCCGCACGCGCGCAAGGCTGCGGTGGACGGCGAGCCGCTCGTGGTGGTGGAAGGCTATCTTGATGTTATAGCCTGCGCGCGGGCGGGGTTCAGGGGGGCGCTGGCGCCGCTCGGCACC
>CAYSGL010000223.1:696-3152 GCA_964430725.1 uncultured Pseudobdellovibrionaceae bacterium | reverse complement strand
GCTGGAAAAAATGCCCGTGTCGATTTCGCTGGGGTTGTGGTCCACGCTTCTTATCTATTTGATATCCATTCCTCTCGGCATCCGCAAGGCGGTGAAGGACGGACAGGCCTTTGATATCTGGACATCGGCGGCCGTGTTTATCGGCTATGCCGTTCCCTCGTTTATGTTCGCCATCCTGCTGATCATTCTGTTCGCGGGCGGGCGGTATTTCGATATCTTCCCGCTGCGCGGACTCACCTCGGACGGGTTCGAGGATATGAATCTGATTCAACAATTCCTCGATTACGCCTGGCACCTGATCCTGCCTGTCGCCGCGCTGGTCATTAGCGGCTTTGCCGCCCTGACCATGCTGACCAAAAACTCCTTCCTTGATGAAATCGGCAAGCAATATGTGCTCACCGCCCGCGCCAAGGGGCTGGCGGAAAAAGACGTGCTCTACGGCCATGTCTTCCGCAACGCGATGCTGATCGTTATTGCCGGGTTCCCCGCTGCCTTTATTTCTATCTTCTTTACAGGGTCGTTGTTGATCGAGGTGATCTTCTCGCTCGACGGGCTGGGCCTGCTCGGGTACGAGAGCATCATTAACCGCGATTATCCGGTCGTGCTCGGCACATTGTATATTTACGGTTTGATCGGGCTGGTAATGACGCTGGTGCGGGACATTACCTATGTGCTCGTAGACCCGCGAATCGACTTCGAATCGCGCGCCGTATAATATATTTGACAGAACCACAGAATAGAGCTAGTTTCCGCGCACGATGATCAAGGGCCTGAAAAAACAGCTGGAAACGATCCGCGACAATGTCCGCGATACGGGTGCGTTAAGCGATGTGGATACCGCCATGCTGCAATCCATTCTGGCCGAGATGCGCCCCGCCGGAAACGACAACGCCCCCCTTACGGATGAGCAACTGGCCAAACTCTCAATCGTCGAAAAAACCGGCACCGGTTCCAAATACGTTCATTAATCGTGTCGTCATGCCCGCGCAGGCGGGCATCCGGCATAAAAAGACCGGATCCCCGCACAAGGCGGGGATGACAAACTGGGAAAATCCTTTAAGATTTCCCCATGACTCTCTCCCCTATCACCCGCCGCCGCTTGCACCAGTTCAAAGCCAACAAGCGCGGCTATTGGAGTTTCTGGATATTCATGGGCTTGCTCGCCGTGTGCCTGCTCGCGCCGTTTATCGCCAACGACAAGCCGATTCTGGTCGGATATAAAGGCTCGCTCTACGTCCCCATTCTCGTCAACTATCCCGAAACCACCTTCGATGGCGATTTCGAAACCGAAGCCGATTACCGCGACCCGTATGTGCAGGAACTGATCGATACGAACGGCTGGGCGATCTGGCCGCCGATCCGTTTTTCTTACGGCACAATCAACTATACCCTGCCCCAGCCCGCGCCCAGCCCGCCTATGGGTGAAAACTGGCTCGGCACCGACGATCAGGGGCGCGATGTTCTGGCGCGGGTCATATACGGCTTTCGCATTTCGGTCGCTTTCGGCCTTGCGCTGACCATTATCAGCTCCGCCATCGGTATTTTCATCGGCGCGATGCAAGGATATCACGGCGGCAAGCTCGACCTGTATATGCAACGCGTGATCGAGGTATGGTCGTCCCTGCCTTCGCTCTACATTCTCATCATTTTCTCGGCGATGTTCGTGCCGGGTTTTTGGACGTTGTTGATGATTTTATTGCTCTTCTCATGGGTATCGCTCGTTGATGTGGTGCGCGCCGAATTCCTGCGTACCCGCAATTTCGATTATGTGCGCGCCGCCAACGCGCTGGGCGTCGGCACAGGCACCATCATGCGCCGCCATGTTCTGCCCAACGCCATGGTTGCGACGGTCACGATGATGCCCTTCATTCTCACCGGCTCGATCACGGCTCTGACCTCACTCGACTTCCTTGGCCTTGGCCTGCCCCCCGGTTCCGCCTCGCTGGGTGAAATGCTGGCACAGGGCAAGAATAATCTGCAAGCCCCCTGGCTTGGCATGACCGCCTTTGTCAGCCTGGCCCTGATGCTGACCTTATTGACCTTTATCGGGGAAGCCGTCCGCGATGCCTTCGATCCAAGAAAGACAAACCTATGAGCCTGAGTAATTCCATCCCCGCCACTGCGCAAGAAATCACCGCCTATCGCCGCGCGCTGCACGAAAACCCGCAAACAAGTTATGAAGAAGAATTCGCCAGCAATCTTGTAGCGGAAAAGCTGGCCGAATGGGGCATACGCTTCGAGCGCGGCTGGGCGAAAACCGGTCTTATCGCGACCATCGAGGGGAACAAGACGGATAGTGGCCGCGCCATTGCCCTGCGTGCCGATATGGATGCGCTTGATATTGTTGAAACATCCGGCCAGCCATGGGCGTCTAAAATCCCGGGCAAGATGCATGGGTGCGGCCATGACGGTCATACGGCCATGTTGCTCGGCGCGGCGAAATATCTCTCCGAAAC
>CAYSGL010000223.1:0-686 GCA_964430725.1 uncultured Pseudobdellovibrionaceae bacterium | reverse complement strand
ACGGGACGGTCCATTTGATCTTCCAGCCCGCCGAAGAAGGCGGCGCAGGCGCGGTCAAAATGATTGAGGAAGGCTTGCTCGACAAATTCCCGATCGAGGCCGCTTTCGGCCTGCATAACTGGCCGATGATGCCACGCGGCACGATCGGATTGAAGGCGGGGCCGATCATGGCCTCCACCGACGATTTCCACATTACGATCAAGGGGCGCGGCGGGCACGCCGCCCTGCCCCATGGTACGATTGATCCTGTTCCGGCGGCGGCGGCGCTTGTCACCGCCCTGCAAACGATCGTGTCGCGCGTTGTCGATCCCGTCGATCAGGCGGTTGTGTCCGTTACCAACATCAATGGCGGGACAGGCGCGACCAATGTCATCCCCGATACCGTTACATTAACAGGCACTTTCCGCACATTTCGCAATGAAACACGCACCGCCGTACGCCGCCGCATTCTCGACATGGCGACGACCCTGCCCCGCGCCTTTCAATGCGAGGCCGAATGCCGTTTCAAGGACGGGTATGATCCCACCATCAATTCTCCGGCGGAAAGCGCGTTCTGCGCCGACCTCGCGCGCGAATTGTTGGGGGCCGACAATGTCAATGACGCCGTCGAACCCTGCATGGGGGCCGAAGATTTCGGGGCATTTACCCAGCATGTTCCCGGCTGTTATATCTGGCTGGGCCAGGGC
>CAYSGL010000222.1:0-3183 GCA_964430725.1 uncultured Pseudobdellovibrionaceae bacterium | reverse complement strand
GGTTCCGCTACCCTGTCTATTCCTGTCATCCCGAGCGTAGTCGAGGGATCTTACCAACGATCCACCATATAAGATTCCTCCACTTCGCCTGCGAGACACAGGCTTTGGTCGGAATGACAATAAAGTTAAATCTTGCGCACCGCTTCTTGCCACCCGCGATATAATCCATCGCGCGTATCCGCCTCCATTGCCGGCTCATAGCGTTTATCCAGCGCCCAGTGCGCCGAGAGATCATCAAGCCCGTTATACACCCCCGCGTGCAACCCCGCGAGATAGGTCGCGCCAAGCGCCGTTGTCTCATGCACGATCGGCACTTCCACGGGACGCGCGATCATGTCCGCGAGAAACTGGCACATAAACGAATTGGCGACGAGCCCGCCATCGGCACGAATAGTTTGCGGATTATGGCCGCCGTCTTTTGCCATCGCGTCCATCAAATCAAGCGTCTGATAAGCCTGTGCTTCCAGTGCGGCGCGCGCAATGTGCGCCTTGGTGCTCTCGCGTGTTAAGCCGGAAATCGCGGCGCGCGCGTGCGGGTTCCAGTGCGGCGCGCCAAGCCCCGTGAAGGCCGGCACGAAATAAACACCGTTATTATCCGGCACCGAGCGCGCCAGTGCCTCACTTTCAGCTGAATTTTTCAAAATACCCAGATTATCGCGCAACCATTGAATCGCCGCGCCTGCCACGAAAATCGCCCCCTCAATTGCGTAAGTCGGTTTTCCATCAAAACGGTATGCCGTCGTCGTCAGCAACCTGTTTTCCGATTGACGGAACGTCTCGCCGATATTCATCAACGCGAAACACCCCGTTCCATAGGTCGATTTCACCATGCCTTCGGTAAAGCAACACTGGCCGATCAACGCTGCCTGCTGATCACCCGCCATACCGCCGATCATATAGGGCTTGCCCAACAATTCCGGCAAGGTTTCCCCGAATGCGCCGACATTATCTTTGACTTCGGGCAACAGGGCGTGCGGGATATCGAACAAGGTCAATAATTCATCGTCCCATGCCTGCGTGACGATGTTATACAGCATGGTCCGCGCGGCATTGGTCGCATCGCTTGCATGGACCCTGCCGCCCGTCAGATGCCACAACAGGAAACAATCAACCGTTCCAAAGGCAAGATCGCCTTTTTCCGCGCGGTCCCGCGCCCCCTCGACATTGTCCAGTATCCATTTAATTTTCGTCGCGCTGAAATACGGATCGAGCAGCAAGCCGGTTTTTTCGGCAATCATACCTTCGTGCTGTTTCATCGACGCGCAATAATCCGCCGTGCGCCGGTCCTGCCAGACAATCGCGTTATAGACCGGCTGGCCCGTTCCACGATCCCATATAATCGTCGTCTCGCGCTGGTTGGTAATCCCTATTCCCGCAATCGGCCCGCCAGCCGCATGTCCCGCCACATCGCGGCAACAGGCCAGCGTATCGCGCCAGATATCGCGTGCGTCCTGTTCGACCCACCCTTTTTGCGGGTAATACAGCGTCAGCTCTTTTTGTGATACGGCGACCATTTCTCCACCCTGCGAAAACAGGATGGCGCGCGATGATGTTGTCCCCTGATCGATAGACAGCAAATAGGTCATGCGCCGCGCTCCGCAATATATTGGTCAATCGCCGCATGGGTCTGCGCATCGCTATGCAGGCCCATTTTCGAACGGCGCCAGAGAATATCCTCGGCGGTTTTTGCGAATTCATAATCGATCAGATAATCAATTTCCGCCTGATATAATCCGAACCCGAAATCGCGCCCCATATCCTCCAGCGCATATTTCCCTTCAATAAACTGGTCCATGCGTGTGCCATAGGCGCGCGCATACCGCCACAACAGATCATGGGGAAGGAAGGGGTATCGCTCGGCCTGCGCATCCACAAATGTCTGCATCTCTCCTTTAATATTTCCACCGGGCAGCGGCATGGCGGCGGTCCAGCTTGCTTTCCTGCGCGTAATTTTGTTTACGGCAAGCTCGGCCAGATGGCGATAGGTTGTAATTTTCCCGCCAAAGACAGACAGGATCGGCGCACCGCTTACCATTTGATAATCGAATTTATAATCGCGCGTCACCTTGCTGGCGCTTTCCTCACCATCATCGGCCAGCGCCCGCACACCGGAATAGCTCCACACGATATGTTCAGGCCCGATGCGGGTTTTGAAAAACCGGTTCACGGCCTCAACCAAATACGCAACCTCTTCCTCATCAATCCGCGCCTCGGACGCATCTTCGGTAAAGGGAACATCGGTCGTTCCGATCAGGGTATAATGATGCTCGTAGGGTATCGCGAAAACAACCCGTCCGTCCGGCTGCTGTAATAAATAGCTCTGCGCGCCGGGATAAAGCTGCGGCACGATAATATGCGATCCTTTAACCAACCGGACCAGCGGCGTGGAACGCCCGTCCAGTCTGGATGCTTCCAGCACCTTGCGCACCCACGGCCCCGCCGTGTTAACCAGCATACGGGCCGTTACGCGAAATTCGTCACCGCTGGACAAATCAATCATGGTGATGCGCCATCCCTTGGATGTCCGGCGCGGTTCGATTTTCACAACTGCCGTCCGCGTCAATATATCCGCGCCGCGCTCGCGCGCATCCAGCGCATTCAATGCCACCAGCCGCGCATCATCCACCCAGCAATCGGCATAGGAAAAACCCTGTTCATAGTGATCCAGCAACGGATCGCCAAAGGGGTGCGTGGCAAAATCCAGCATAGCGCTTTTCTTGATGTTCTTTTTTCCCGCCAGCAGGTCATAGAGCGTCAGCCCGGCCCGAACCATCCAGTGCGGGCGCAATCCTTGTGCATGTGGCAGGACAAAATCCATCGGGCGAACAATGTGCGGGGCAATTGACAAGAGCGCGGCACGCTCGCGCAAACTCTCGCGCACCAGCGTGAATTCATATTGCTCCAGATAACGCAGGCCCCCATGGACAAGCTTCGTGCTGTTGGAACTCGTGGCACCGGCCAGATCCTGCGCCTCGACCAGCAAGGTTTGATAACCGCGTCCCTGCGCATCACGGGCGATTCCCGCCCCGTTCACACCGCCGCCGATAATACATATATCGTAATCTGCATCCATAACCCGACAAGCCTATACGAATTTGAAAAATCGTCCACTCCCTCCGTCATGTCCGTCATGCCTCGGAAAGCGTGGATAATTACCGCCTCGCCTTTGACTCAGCCCGATGT
>CAYSGL010000221.1:0-3188 GCA_964430725.1 uncultured Pseudobdellovibrionaceae bacterium | reverse complement strand
TGGAATTTTAGCTCGTGACGCCGTGTAATATGCACCGGCCCGGGATAGGCTTTTAAATGGCTCCAGACAAGGTTTTCCGTCTGCGGCAATGTTGGCACGATCAAATGCGGCGGATCGCCGGGAATTTTGTGCGCCAGCTTGCTCGCCGCTTGCGTTAAAATAGGGCCGTGGCGATTGACTTCCGAAACACGGCTGCCCATTAAAATGCCGACCGTCATTTCCCGCAGCGAAATGCCGACTTCGTCACGGTAAATCGCGCCATCCGAATCCAGAACATTTCTTTCGACAATCGGATGCCCGACTGCGACAGCCTGTAACCCTTCTTTTTCAAAATAAGGTGGCTCAAAATCAAACAGGCACATAACGCCGTCGTAAATTTCAGCCATTTTTGCCGCGCGCCCTTCGCGCCATGCCCATACGGTCGGCGCGACATAATGGACAAGTCGAGGCGCGTCTCCGCCCATTTCCTCTTTAATCTTTCTTGCTACGCGAAAGGAAAAATCCGGTGCATCAATTGTGACGACAATATCCGGCTTTATTTCTTTAATGTAATCGACGCTCTGGCGGATGCGCCGTAAAATGGTTGGCAGGCGCGGAATAATCTCAACAATCCCCATGACCGATAAATCATGCATGGGAAACAGGCTAGCTAGTCCCGCCTCCTCCATTCGCGCGCCGCCGACGCCTGAAATTTTAACCGATGGATCCGTTTTTTTCAGCGCGCGGATCAATGATCCGCCCAATGCGTCGCCGGAAGGCTCCCCGGCCAGTAATACGATATGACTCATAACTTTATTCCTGTGATAAATAGTCCCTCTTGATCCGCCAGCCGAATGGCCTCATCCCGATCGGGGAATAACGCTTCCCCGGCAGACACCGCAATTCCATCAAAATGTGAATCAGCCAGTATTTTAACCGTATTCACCCCGATTGTGGGCAAGTCCAATGCCCTGTCTTGTTGCGGCTTGCAGCTTTTGACCAATATCCCGCCTTTACCGTTCGTTCGATAGCCCGCACATCGCCGGATCAGCTCATCCGTTCCCTCGACGCCTTCGACACCAAGGACAACGCCATCGCGCACGATAACCGATTGACCAACATCAAGCGCACCAAGGGTTTTTGCCACCTGTACGCCCAAATCAATATCGGTCCTGTGCGCCGTTGAAGGCTGTATACGACCGATAACGCCTTCGGGCATAAGTGCATCGCCAATAAAATCTTGTACCGCGCGAATCGTAAATCCTTCTTTTTCAAGCGTGATGCGGATCGCTGATAACAGATCTGAATCACCCAGCGCGCGCAGTCCCATACGCGCAAAAAAACCTGCGGTAAATAAATCGGGGCGTAAATCGGTCAAATGCGGCCGTTTGACAGCGCCTATCAGGACAAGCTCGCGCACACCTTCCGCACGCAGGCGTTTGACAATCACTCCCGCTTTGTCGGGGCGTGAGATCATATGTGGGCGATTGTGATAAAGGCTCGGCGCCGCCTGCCCGTCCAGCGCGACGATGAAATAATTACGGCCAAGCCGCTCGCACTCCTCAACCAATAAGGCGGGAAGCGAACCGCTCCCGGCAACGATACCTAATGGAGACAGACTCATACCCGATTATGCGGCTTTTTTGGGGGGCTGACAAAGACCGAAACGCTCTTTTCCCTTGGCAAAACTCAAAACCACCTGAATTAGGTCGTCATCGCGATATTCGGTATCCAGCGAAGCGATCCGCGAATCAAGCGTGCCGTCACCATGAAACAGCTCATCGACAGCCCTTGATATTTTGCGGACGGCCTCACGATCAAACCCGCCGCGCTCCAGCCCGACCAGATTCAGCCCCGCCAGATGGCCGCGCTCCCCTTTCACCCGTCCAAAAGGAATGACATCGCTTTCGACACCGGTCATGCCGCCAATCACGGCATAATCGCCAATGCGGATAAACTGGTGTACGGCGGACAGGCCGCCAATCAACACATGGTTACCGACCTGAACATGGCCTGCGAGCGTAGCATTGTTGGCCATGATCACATTATTTCCAACGACGCAATCATGCGCGACATGGACCCCGACCATAAACAAGCCGTTATCGCCGACGATTGTTTTCATGGCCCCGCTTTCCGTTCCGGGATTCATGGTGACATGTTCGCGGATCGTGCAATTCTGACCGATAATAAGCTCGGATTTCTCGCCCTTATATTTTAAATCCTGCGGCGCGCTGCCGATCGAGGCAAAGGGATAAATCGTTGTGCCGGCACCAATCCGGGTTGCGCCATCCACCACGACATGCGCCTTTAGAACGACATTGTCATCAAGAACGGCATCAGGGCCGACGATGCAGTACGGACCAATAGATACGCCCTGTCCGATTTGCGCGGACGGATCAATAATTGCGGTTGGGTGGATGCAAGTTTCAGCCATATTTATTCTTTAGCAAAGGCTGATCAACAAGGATATTCACGCTGTTTTACAGAGTGTTTCAGGTCACATTATCCATGATCATGGCGCTGAAAACCGCTTCGGCACAGATCGTTCCGTTCACGGTCGCTTCGCCTTTGAACTTCCACACATTGCGGCGGTTCTGCACAACCTCGACGCGGATATGAAGCGAGTCGCCGGGCGTGACGGGCTTGCGGAATTTGGCTTCTTCAATAGACATGAAATAAACGATTTTGCCTTTGGCGTCATCGCCAAGGGTTTTGACAACAAGGCAGGCTGATGTTTGCGCCATCGCCTCGACGATCAGTACACCTGGCATCACCGGCCAGCCCGGAAAATGGCCGTTAAAATGCGGCTCGTTGAACGTCACGTTTTTTAGACCGATCGCGCTTTGGCCGGGCGTATATTCAAGAATACGGTCGACAAGCAAAATAGGATAACGGTGAGGAATCAGCTCCATCACCTCGGTAATATTGACGGGATCGGTTATCGGTTTTGTCATAGCCCTTTGGTTTTATTCGCTTTTTTGGCTCTTCGTCAATCGTTTTAATGCGGCGATCTGGCGCATGGCTTTTTTGAGGGGCTGTGCCGGTGTGCCGAAATGCTCCTCGCCTGCGGGGACGTTTTTCAAAACGCCGCTTTGCGCCCCAATCCGCGCGCCGGCCCCGATGGTAATATGGCCGGCGATCCCGCTTTGCGCCGCCAGTACCGAGAAATCTTCCAGCACCGCGCTCCCCGCAACACCGCATTGACCGAC
>CAYSGL010000220.1:0-3201 GCA_964430725.1 uncultured Pseudobdellovibrionaceae bacterium | reverse complement strand
GGATAAGATCGCCCACCACATCATGCGCTCCGGCGGATTTCAGGCTATTTTCGTGCTTTTCCGGCTCGTGGCTGCTTCCGGTAAAGCCGATTGTGTACATGCCGGCGGCAACAGCTGCCACCACGCCGGTGACACTGTCTTCAATGACAGCGCACCGCTCAGGCTCCACGCCCATTTGGGCGGCGGCATACAAGAACAGATCAGGTGCGGGCTTCCCTTCCTTGACCTGTATCCTGGTGAATATCCGCTCTTCGGGGAAATAGGGGGCCAGACCGGTTAGTTCTATCGAACGGATCACATTGCGGCGCTCTCCGTTCGATCCGACACAGACAGCCATGCGGTCCGCACAGTGCCGCACAAGCTCAAGCGCTCCTTTGATCGGATGCAACTCAATGCGCTGTAATTCCTCGACACGGCGGATATAATCCTGTCCGGCATCGGCAGGAAAAACGAACCCCGTCTCCATCTGGATTTCCAGCATCAGATTGGTGATGGTCCTGCCAACGAAATTCTCGACACAATATTCGGGCGTATACTTGTTGAGTCCGTACCCCATCAGGACATCGGAAAACGCCTTGTTGTTCAGATACTCGCTGTCAACCAGCGTTCCATCGCAATCGAAGATGATGAGTTGAACGCTCATGTTTTCAACCCGACGGGGCGAAGCGACGGTTGCGGGCTGAAAACAATGAATATATAGACTTTGTCACGGAGAAAATTTGGCGGGCTAAATCATCGCCATGCCGCCGTTCACATGAACGGTCGATCCGGTAACATATCCCGCTTCTTCGGACGCGAGATAGGCAACCGCACCGGCGATATCTTCGCTCGAGCCCATCTTGCCCGCCGGAATAGTGGCGTTGATTTTCGCTTTTTGATCATCCGTCAACACTTCGGTCATCGCGGTGGCGATAAAGCCCGGCGCAACACAATTGACCGTGATATTGCGGCTCGCGACTTCGGCGGCCATCGCCTTGCTCCAGCCGATCATACCGGCTTTGGAGGCCACATAATTGCACTGGCCCGGATTGCCCGTCACGCCGACGACCGAGGCGATGTTGATAATACGTCCCCAGCGGCGCTTCATCATACCGCGCTGGACCGCCTGCGCCAATTTGAACGTCGCGGTCATGTTCACATCGATAACCTGCTGCCAGTCTTCATCCTTCATCCGCATCGACAAACCGTCGCGCGTCAGACCGGCATTGTTCACCAGAATATCGATCTGCCCCATCGCCTCTTCAGCCGATTTGATCAAACCTTCGATGCCTTGATTCGTCGATAAATCGGCGGGCAGAACGAACACGCGATCGCCCAGTTCATTTTTCAATTCATTGAGCTTGCCTTCGTTACGGCCCGAGATACCAACGGTTGCGCCCTGTGCGTGCAATGCTTTCGCAATCGCGCCGCCAATCCCGCCCGTTGCGCCTGTAACTAAGGCTGTTTTGCCGCTTAGATTGAACATGCTAATTCCTCTCCTGTCATTCCGAACCAACTGTAAAGACCAACCTCTCTGTTGTCATCCCCCGCCTGCGCGGGGAATGACATTTAAGATAGTTTCGCGATCAACGCCTCGATTTGTTCGGGGGTGCCGACGGATTCACAGGCAACGTCCTTCTCGATGCGTTTGACAAGGCCGGAGAGCACTTTGCCAGCGCCAAGCTCGATCATTTCCTCGACCCCTTGGTCTTTCATCCAGATCACGCTTTCGCGCCAGCGCACTGTACCTGTGATTTGTTCAACCAGCAGACGGCGGATATCGGCGGGTTCGCTCTCACCCTTCGCCGTAACGTTGGACACGACAGGCACGAACGGCGGGCGGATATTCGTATCGGCCAAGGCATAAGCCATTTCCTGCGCTGCCGGTGCCATCAGCGAGCAATGGAACGGGGCGGATACAGGCAACTCGACCGCTTTCTTTGCGCCGCGTTCGGTCGCCAGCGCAATCGCCGCCGCCACCGCGCCCTTATGCCCCGAAATAACAACCTGCCCGACCGAGTTATCGTTCGCCGCCTGACACACTTCATTCACAGATGCTTCTTTGGCAATCGTTGCGACATCGCCGTAATCAAGACCAAGGATCGCAGCCATCGCGCCGATACCGACAGGGACGGCTTTTTGCATGGCCTGACCGCGTTTTTTGAGAAGTTTTGCCGTGATCGCCAGATCAAGCGCCTGTGCCGCCGTCAGCGCGGAATATTCGCCCAGCGAATGACCCGCCACAAACGCGCACTGATCACGCAAATCGATACCGCCTTGTTTTTGCAGAATTTTGACAATGGCCATTGACACCACCATCAGCGCCGGCTGCGTATTTTCCGTCAAGTTCAGATCGCTTTCCGGCCCTTCAAACATGAGGCGGGAGAGGTTTTGCGAGAGCGAATCATCGACCTGTTCGAAAACCTCGCGGGCTTCGGTAAAGGATTCGGCCAACTCTTTCCCCATACCAACGAATTGCGATCCTTGACCCGGAAAAATAAATGCGCGTGTCATAAGATTGTTACTTTCTTTCTCTGGTTGCATTCCGCCATGGGCGGCATTGTCTTATCCACACATCAACTATCTGTTTTACCTTGTAAAATCAACTGAAACAAAACCGATACAAAACCGCCATTTTTCGGCCCAAGACACAAGGCATTTTTACAAGCATGGAGATTCGCGACGGCATATGCATGCATGAACGCTAATTCATGCGGCGCAAAAACGAATTTCCTGCCCTTTTTCCTGATTTCGTGTACACTGTCGTTTATGGTTTGACATTGCCGAGTCTGATGGACAAGGGCGCAACAGCCCGGCGTCAGGGTCGGCAGTACATGAAACACCAGCAGCGGAGGATAGAGGGCTCATTGAACAAAGAACAATTAACCCCACAACAGGAGGTTGCGATGAGCTCTATGAAAATAAAAAAACAGACGGTTATCAGGCGCGTGCTTGAAGAAACCGGTAATGCGTATCACGATGTATGCGAATACAGCCATGTCAACGCCGATTATGCGGAATTTGCCAGCTCGCAAGCGCTGTCCTCGTTCCAGTCGGCGCTTCAGGACCCGCATCTGAGTTATGAGGATCTCTGTCAGATGTTGCGCCGCGCCTCGAACAAGGAAGCGCGCCGCCAATGCAAGACCCCTTGGTCCATTTTCATGGCAAATTATATCTCCACCCGGCACACAGCCAACGGGAATAATGGCATAAGAGGCTGAT
>CAYSGL010000219.1:0-3204 GCA_964430725.1 uncultured Pseudobdellovibrionaceae bacterium | reverse complement strand
ATCCTTGCGCGAATTGGCGGGTGTTGTCGAGCAGGGTGTCGAGCTGCGGGGTAATGCCGACCAGCAAGTCAACGGGCAGGGCGCCCGTATCCGTGACAGGTTTCAAGGTGCGGGAGTGGGCCTGCCAGACCCAGGCGCGAGCGGCGGCCCAATCGGGCGCGGCGGCATTGCCGGTTCCGCTCTGGCTTTCCAGGGCGGCGGCAATTCTTTCCAGTGTTTCCAATATCTTGTGTTCCATTTGCTCCGGCCCCCTTGTTTTCGCGTGACAAGCCTTTATAGTCGCTCTCGTTTTACACAAAGAAGAGGACCATAAAGATATGTTGATTTCAATGGCTTATGCACAAGATACGGCAACAGCGGCCGCTCCGGACGGCGCGGCCTTCGCTTTTTCCAACATCGGCCTGATTTTGATCATGGTGGTGATGTTCTATTTCCTGTTGATCCGCCCGCAACAAAAACGGTTCAAGGAACATAAGGCGATGCTCGATGCGCTGCAAAAAGGTGATCGCGTTGTCACAGCCGGCGGCCTGGTCGGTACGATTGACACTTTGCCGGCGGAAGGCAGCGATGAAGTTGTCGTCGATCTGGGCAGTGGTTTGAAAGTGACGGCGCTGCGCCATACCATTCAGGCGAAGGCCGAGAAGTAAAATATTCGTCATTGCGAGGAACGCAGTGACGAAGCAATCGCGTTCATAATTTAGATTGCTTCGCTTTGCTCGCAATGACGCGTGAGAGGAAATTAATATGATCCATATTCCGCGCTGGAAAATCTGGCTTGTTGCCGTGGTTGTTTTATTGGGGGCGGCGTTTGCCGCGCCGAACATCGTTGGCAAAGAGGCCATGCCGTCCTTTTTGCCCGGCAAGACGATCAATCTGGGTTTGGACCTGCGCGGGGGATCGCATTTGTTGTTACAGGTCGATCTGGCCAGCGTGCTGAAGGATCGCACCGAAGATATGGTGGCGGCGGCCCGCCCCGCCTTGCGCGGCGAGCGGATCGGGTACACCCGTATCGCGGCTTTGGAGGACGGTATACGCATTACGTTGCGGGATGCGGAACAGATGACCGATCTGCGCCGCATTTTGCGCGAGGAGGTCGATCCCGGATTGTTGATGAGCGAGACGGGCGGCAATACACTTGAAGCACGTTTTAGTCCGCAGGCTGTTGATGACATCAAGCGGCAGACGATTGAACAATCGATTGAAATTGTCCGCCGCCGCGTCGATGAAACAGGAACGAACGAGCCGGTGATCCAACGTCAGGGCGATGACCGTATTCTGGTACAGCTGCCGGGGCTGGATAATCCCGACCGTATCAAGGAGCTGTTGGGGACAACCGCAAAGCTGGGCTTTCACCTTGTCAATGACGGGGTTGACGCTTCCCTGCGTGATGGCGGTGGGCAGATTATCCTGCCTATGGTCGAGATGCCGGGGCAGACATTGGCGTTACAGCGCCGCGCGGCCATTACCGGCGACATGCTGGCCCACGCCGCCTATGCGCCCGATGAAACGGGGCAACCCGCTGTGACATTCCGTTTAAACACGGTTGGGGCAAAGCGGTTTTGCGACCTGAGCCGGAATAATGTCGGCAAGCCGTTCGCCATCGTTCTTGATAATGAAATTATCAGCGCGCCGGTCATCCGCAGCGAAATTTGCGGCGGCGTAGGGCAGATTTCCGGCGGGTTTACGTTGCAAGGCGCCAACGACCTTGCGTTGTTATTGCGGGCCGGTGCGTTGCCTGCGCCGCTGACCATCCTTGAAGAACGGACTGTCGGGCCGTCGCTTGGTGCGGATTCTGTCGCAGCCGGGGAGATTGCGGCGCTTGTCGGACTGGCTTTTGTCGTGATTTTCATGGTCACGGCTTATGGGACGTTTGGATTGTTCGCCTGCTTTGGATTGGCGGTGAATATCGTCCTGATTTTTGCCATCCTGTCGGGATTACAGGCATCGCTGACTTTGCCCGGTATCGCGGGCATCGTGTTGACGATCGGTATGGCGGTCGACGCAAACGTCCTGATATATGAGCGTATCCGCGAAGAGATCTATAATGGCAAGTCGGCGCTGGCTTCGTTCCATTCGGGCTTCCAGAATGCGTTATCAAGTATTCTTGATTCCAATATCACAACCCTGATTTCCGCGATTATCCTGATGTCCTTCGGGACAGGGCCGGTGAAGGGGTTTGCCGTGACGCTTAGTATCGGCATTATCACATCGATGTTCAGCGCGATTGTCTTTACCCGCTTAATGTTGAGCGTCTGGGTCAATAAAAATCGCGGCAAAGAATTACAGCTATAAGGAATTACGCTGATGAAAGGCATACGTCTTGTCCCGTTTGGTACGAATTTTGATTTCTGGCGGCACCGTTGGAGCGGCTATATCATCTCCCTGATTGTCATTCTGGGTTCTTTTGGATTGATTGCGGGCAAGGGCCTGAATTTCGGCATTGATTTTACCGGCGGGACCCTGATTGAAATACGCACCGAAACACCGGCGAATATTTCCACGATGCGCGGTGAATTAAATGCATTGGATCTGGGCGATATTTCAATTCAGGAGTTTGGAGCACCGGAAGACCTGCTTTTGCGTTTGCCGCAACAGACGGGAGACGAGCGGTCACAGCAACAGGCAATCGAACGCGTTCGCGCGGTTCTGGATGAACATTATTCTCCGGTGGATTATCGCAGGGTCGAATTTGTCGGACCACAGGTTGGGGACGAGCTGAAACGGCAGGGATTGCTGGCCGTGTTTTTCGCCATGCTGGGGATTGCGGCTTATATCTGGTTTCGCTTTGAATGGCAGTTTGGCGCCGCTGCCCTGATCGCCGTCATCCACGATGTGATTGGCACGCTTGGCTTCTTTGCCTTGACCGGCCTGACATTCGATCTGGCGGCACTGGCGGCTGTGCTCACGGTTGCGGGGTATTCCGTGAACGATACGGTGGTAATTTTCGACCGTATCCGCGATACGATGCGTAAATACCGCAAAAAGCCGCTGGTCGAGATTATTAACAGGGCTATTAACGATACGTTGGCGCGTACCGTTGTGACGGGGCTGACGACGTTGCTGGCCTTGTCTGCGTTGGCGGTTTTTGGCGGCGAGGTTATTCGCGGGTTCGTGCTGTCGCTTATTTTTGGGGTTGTCATCGGAACTCATTCTTCGATTTTCGTCGCGGCCATCTTGCTGATGTATATGAAGGTTCGTCCTGAA
>CAYSGL010000218.1:0-3217 GCA_964430725.1 uncultured Pseudobdellovibrionaceae bacterium | reverse complement strand
CTTCATGCTTTGCGTCTGCCATGCGGTCACGCCCGAAAAGGCCAACAGGCCAAGGCCGGCAATGACGGTTTGCATCATATCGGTGCTGGCGCCAAAGGCCCCCGCGATCATCGTGCCGACCGAGAGGACCAGAACGCCGATCACGCCCATCACGGCAAAGGTGCCGAGCGCATCGAGATTTTTCTTGGTCACATAACCGAAGATCGACAAACCGGCATACAGTGCCGTGGCCATAAAGAAGGCGCGTGCGATACTTTCGCCGGTAAAGGCCAGAAAGATGGTGGCGAAGCTGATGCCGTACAGCACGCAGATCCCGCCAAAGGCGAGCATTAACTGGTTGTTGCTCATCCGCTCCGGACGGAAGCCGAACCAGACGACGGCCAGCGGCGCGAACATAATCAGATAGGCCTGCGGCCCGCCTAAAAACAGCGAGAGCAGGAAAGGCGAGTTCGAGACCAGCCAGGCGGTCACGCCGGTGATCAGGACGCCGACCACCATGCGGTTATAGACATTTTGCATGTGGCGGCGCAGGCCCGCATCAATCTGGCGGGCTTGCGCGTCGGTTCTGTTCAAACCGTATTGTTGTTCCATTGTGTTTCGTCTCCTTGAAAAACGATGTGTTTTCTCAATCTACAATATAGGGGGAAAATCATGGCAATCCAAGGGCAATCGGTCGTTTTCGTGCCGGGCTTTGATCTAATCGCCCTATCGCCGCCGCCCGTTATGATCGCTTGATTCGGCCCCCCGCTTCGCGTAGATTTTTGATAATAAGGGAGTATGGACATGACAGTTGTGCGCATAGATCAGTACATTACCGACGAAGGATTGTTGTCCTTGCCAGAGGATCTTCGAGATTTTCCATCTTATATGGCGCTCAAGGACTCAGCCAAGATAATATCCCTTGGGAATTTACGCTCAGTAAAGGGCGGGTTGTCTGTTTACAACTGTCCAAACCTTCAAGATACCAGGCGATCTGGAAGAAGTAAATGGCCCGGTTTCCTTTGTTGGTTGCCCGAAATTAAGTGAGATAAAAAATCTCAAGCGCGTTTTTGGTGCCGCAGTTTTCGTGCGGACTTTGGTAAAGGCCCAGCCCGATAGTCTCGTTATTGAAAAATTTACCCTTGGTCTCGACCCGGTAGCTATTTTCACTTGATTGAGGATATTTCAGCTTATTTTATAAGCATGCCTGAATAGTCCGTTAACGGGTGTGTTAGGGTGAAATTTATGAAACATACAAAATACTTTAACGGTCTCGGTAGGCTCATATCTCTTTCGCGCTATTCAATTGGAACAAGCGTCGAAGAGAGGCGCGACCCTATTAGCGCGGATGTAATAATAACTATAGAGGATATGAGGTTTCGTCAGAGCTTTGCCTTGGCGCGGTTCATAAATATTGAGTATCCGCGCTATTGCGGGGAGGAAAGGGGGTCATTTATTTTTGACCCTATTGAGGATGGCCCGGCGCGCATTGTCGATTCGCCTGATGAGGTGATTCAAATTAAGATACCGGGGTCCCAAATCGAAAGTTTTGAGGGTTTTTTGCAAGAGAGAAGGGACGATATTCTTTTTGTTCTGAATAACTATCCTATAGGGGAACATCTCCGATCCGGCTCATGGCCGGATGCTAAACGAGCGATTGAAGGCCGGCAGCGCCAGCCAGCTTAATTTTCTTAGGGGGAGGCATAAGGCATAGGGGGCACAATAGTTATTGTGCCCCCATCGCTTTTCCCCCCAACCTCTAATGCACTCAGGCGGGCTCTGTGGATAAAAATGTGGCATCGGGCCGCTACTTTATTATATAACCGCCGCATGAATTCCTTTGATGTCATTGTGATCGGCGGCGGGCACGCGGGCTGCGAGGCGGCGGCGGCTTCGGCGCGCTATGGCGCGAAAACGGCGCTGTTGACGCATCGCGCCGATACGATCGGTGTGATGTCGTGCAATCCGGCGATTGGCGGGCTGGGCAAGGGGCATCTGGTGCGCGAGATCGATGCGCTCGACGGTATCATGGCCCGTGTCACCGATCAGGCGGGCATACAGTTCCGCATGCTCAATGCCTCCAAGGGACCGGCGGTGCGCGGGCCGCGCACACAGGCCGACCGCAAATTATACCGTGACGGCATGCAGGCGCTTCTGCGCGATTATCCCAACCTGACCATTCTCGAAGGTGGCGCGGAAGACCTTATTATAAAGGACGGCGCGGTTGCGGGGGTGACGACGGGTGACGGGCGGGAATTATCCGCCAAATCGGTCATTATCACCACCGGCACGTTCTTGCGCGGGCTGATCCATCGCGGCGATGAAAAAATACCGGCGGGGCGCGTGGGTGAAAAACCGGCGGTGGGTCTGGCCCTGACGCTCGAAAAACTCGGCTTTCCGTTGGGGCGGCTGAAAACCGGCACACCTGCCCGCCTTGTGAAAAGCACCATCGACTGGGCGGCGCTGGAGACCCAGGCGGCGGATGCCCGTCCCGTCCCCTTTTCCTATATGACCGATGCCATCACGGTGCCCCAGATCGAATGCGGCATTACCTATACGACCGCCCGCACACATGACATAATTCGGGCCAATCTGCATCGCGCGCCGATGTATTCGGGGCAGATTGCCGGAACAGGGCCGCGTTATTGCCCCTCCATCGAGGACAAGGTCGTCCGCTTTGCCGACAAGGAACGGCATCAGGTTTTTCTGGAGCCGGAAGGGTTGGACGACGATACGATTTACCCGAACGGGATTTCCAACGCTTTACCAATTGAGGTTCAGGCGGAATTACTGGCGTCCATCCCCGGCCTTGAAAAAGCCGAGGTGCGCGAATGGGCCTATGCCATTGAATATGACTATTGCGACCCGCGTGATTTAACGCAAACCCTTGAATCTAAACGACTTTCCGGTCTTTTTCTGGCCGGTCAGATCAACGGCACCACCGGCTATGAAGAGGCCGCCGCACAGGGATTGGTGGCCGGGCTCAATGCGGCGATGCTGGCCGGGGCGGACTTTGTTTCACGTGAAACAAAACCGGCTTTTACGCTTGATCGCTCCGAAGCCTATATCGGCGTGTTGATCGACGACCTGATTTCGCGTGGTGCGCCCGAGCCGTACCGCATGTTTACCAGCCGCGCGGAATATCGCCTGACGCTGCGGGCGGATAACGCCGATCAGCGGTTGACCGACAAGGCGGTTGATGGCGGCTTCGCCTTTGTTTCACGTGAAACAAAATGGG
>CAYSGL010000217.1:0-3247 GCA_964430725.1 uncultured Pseudobdellovibrionaceae bacterium | reverse complement strand
GTTGGTGAAGGCGTTCAGCGCGCGCGCGTGTTTAATGATTCCGCCGATATAATACAAGGCCGTTTCGGACAGGCCTGCATATTGGTCGCCAGCGAACATCGACTCTTTGCCGTTCCACAAAGATTGGTGCACGTGCATGCCCGATCCGTTGTCGCCGTAAATCGGCTTGGGCATAAAGGTTGCCGTTTTTCCGTATAAGTGCGCGACATTGTGGACCGCATATTTATAAAGCTGCATGTTGTCGGCACAGTCAACCAGCGTCGAAAAGAAAATGCCGAGTTCGCATTGTGACGGGGCCACTTCATGGTGATGTTTTTCGACCGGCACGCCCATACCAGCCAGCACCGTAATCATTTCAGCCCGCAAATCGGCGGTCGAATCGATTGGTGCTTCGGGGAAGTAGCCCCCTTTAACGCGCGGACGGTGGCCTGTGTTGCCTTCGGGATATGCCGTGTCGGTATTGTAGGGGCCTTCAGTCGAATCGAGGCGATAGGCGACCTCGTTCATCGAGACTTTAAAGCGCACATCGTCAAAAATGAAAAACTCCGCTTCAGGGCCGAAATAGGCCGTGTTCGCAATCCCTGTGGAGGCAAGGTAGGATTCCGCCTTTTTCGCGACAACCCGGGGGCATCGATCATAAGGCTCTCCTGAGGAGGGTTCGGTGATGGTGCAAAAGACTTTCAGGGTTGGCTGGGCAGCAAACGGGTCAAGCCAGCATTTGCTCCAGTCGGGGACCAGGCACATGTCGGATTCGTTAATCGCTTTCCATCCGGCAATCGAGGAACCGTCGATCATAATACCATCCTCGAACATATCCGTATCCAGCGTCGAGATATGCTGATCGGTATGTTGCATCTTGCCGCGCGGATCGGAGAACTGGAAGCCGACAAATTGCAGGTCATGCTCTTTCTTAACCTTTTCAAAGTCTGCGTAAGATTTGATGGAAATGGTATTCGACATAGGGGCCTTCCTTAGAGGGTTGGATTAGATATTCATAATTATAATAACTGCCATGCAATTAACGAATAGCTAATTAGCAGGCGCACAAATTCCTGTCTAGGAGATTTTTTCATTTTTCGGCACAAAGCGCAAAAGACTTGACCGCGCGGGCCAAAAAATCATACACATCATCGTCTCTTTTGTGGCGGTCGTAGCTCAGTTGGTAGAGCCCCTGGTTGTGGTCCAGGTTGTCGCGGGTTCGAGCCCCGTCGATCGCCCCACTTTCCCAAAGACAGGATATCGGCGGCTAACTGGCGGTTAGGCTCTATGGAGGCCGCGCCTGCGTTATTTAAAAAGAAATCCGCTTCGCGAAGTATATAATGTGGAAAAGGGGTTATCTGCATATAATTCGGACACTAACAAGTTTAACCCCTGACGTCTTATTGCTCAATTTTGCTTCGCCGAGGAGCAAAAAGCGTTCGATTTTGAAAGATGTTCAACGTATGGTTCAGGTCATACTTGTATTAATAAGCATCTCTGGCCATGTCCCAAAATTCGTCTGATCTCTGGCTGCCCGATTTTCCGCACCCCGCACGGGAAGGACATAAATATAACCGTGGTCATGCGGTGATTTATGGCGGACCAGAAAAAACCGGGGCAGCGCGGTTAGCCGCACAAGCTTGCGCTCGTATGGGGGCGGGGCTGACGACGATTTGTGCGCCTAAGGGCAAAGGCGATCTGTATCGGATGGAGATTCAGCCGCATCTGATGGTGAGCGAGGAGCCTTTCGCTTCTTTATTAGACAATCCAAAAGTAACAGCGTTCTGCATCGGGCCTGGGGCAGGGGCGGGTATCGCCGATACGGTTCTGGCCGCGCTGAAAACCGGCAAGCCGTGCGTACTGGACGCTGACGCATTGATGACCTTCGAGGATATAGGCATATTTCACAACCCTAATATTCTGCATCCCCATGTGGTGTTAACCCCACATCAGGGGGAATATAAAAAAATGATGAGAATGGCTGAGATTTCTCCGGCTGAGATGGCGGATATCTTTGGTTGTACGGTTGTGCTGAAAGGAGCTTCTACACATGTTGCGGCTCCTGATTCATATGCCGTGAACGATGTTGATGCGCCGTATCTCGCTACGGCGGGGACGGGAGATGTGCTGGCGGGCATGATAGCGGGCTTGTTGGCGCAAGGGATGGTTCCGTTCAAGGCAGCCTGCGCCGCTGTCTGGATTCACGCTGAGGCGGGGCGAGCGCTGGGCGCGGGATTGGTTGCCAGTGATCTGCCAGACCATATTCCTCTTATTCTCAAGGATCTGGGGCTCTAATTTCCCTTGGCTTATGGGGAATCATGCGTTACAACGCCCCGATACAGTGTGCGGGTGTGGCGGAATTGGTAGACGCACCAGATTTAGGTTCTGGCGGGGCGACCCGTGGGAGTTCGAGTCTCTTCACCCGCACCATCCGCCTTCGCTTACGCTACGGCGCGATTGATCGCGGCGGAGCGTTAGAGAAGCGGATGCCGCGCCGAAGCCCGACAGGAGGGCCAACAAAAACTGCTTCGGGTGGCAGGCCACCCTTTACTTTTAGGATGAACAAAACGATGCAAGTTAAAGAAATCAATGCAAAAGGTCTGGCCCGCGAACTGGAAGTGACCGTTCCGGCCAACGATATCGCCAAAAAGCGCGCGGAGCGCCTGAAGGAGGTTGGCAAGACCGTCAAAATCGCGGGCTTCCGCCCCGGCAAGGTGCCGATGGCGATGCTGGAGCAAAAATATGGCCGCGCCGTGATGGGCGAAGTGCTGGAAGCCGTGGTCAACGAGACGACCGCTGCGGCGCTGAAGGAAAAAGACCTGAAGCCCGCCATGCAGCCGAAAATCGAAGTGAAGGAATTCGATGAGGGCAAGGATCTGACCTTCAAGGTCGAGTTGGAAGTTTTGCCTAAGGTGGAAGTGAAAGACCTCAAAGGTCTAAAACTCGAAAAGCCTGTCGTAAAAATTGAAAACAAGCAGATCGATGAAACGCTGGCGCGTGTCGCCAGTCATCATAAGGACTCCGCGCCGATCGAGGGCGACCGCGCGACCAAGAAAGGTGATATGGCGATCATCACGTTCCATGGCCGCACCAAGGATGACAATGTCGCGCATGACGGCATGCACGCTCACGGCGTAAAGCTGGAGCTAGGCTCGAACCAGTTCATTCCGGGCTTTGAAGAGCAACTTGTTGGCAAGAAAAAAGGCGACAAGGTTGAAGTGAACGTGACGTTCCCTGAAAATTATGGGGCAAGCGAACTGGCGGGCCG
>CAYSGL010000216.1:0-3253 GCA_964430725.1 uncultured Pseudobdellovibrionaceae bacterium | reverse complement strand
GATTCGCAGCCGTGAAAGCGCGGGCCGCGAGCCGGAGCTGCCGGAACAAGCCGTCGGCAATTACGAGGAATGCCTCGCCTGCCAATAACCGGTTTGCGTTTGATATGTACACTCCCAAAAACCCGGCTCCCGCAGCCGGGTTTTTCTTTTTTTTGGCCCAATTTTGTAATCTTATGGCAACATTTGGCATGATGGGACATGCATAAAAGCTGGCAACGCCATTTAAGAAATAAATTCAGAGAGCTGCAGCGCAGCTTGCCTGAATTGGCGGGGGGGACCAGGTTGGTTGGCGGCGGACATTACGGACTTGTCGTTGAGCATAGCGACGGAACAGTCAGTAAAATATTCAGGCGCCCCGATAATCCGTATGATCTGGAGTTTTTCTTGCACTCTGTCTATGCGGAAACCCATGCATTAAATTTATTCGGGCAACACAGTATACAAGATATCGACTTACCTTCCCTGATTGGCGAGCCCGACACACTATATCATGCCGATTATATCGCCCATTATCGTATGACGCGCGTCAGTGGAGACGGTGCAAAATACGACTTCTCCAAAACGACATATATGCAAACACTTTATCAAAGTGCGGGAAATTTGCTGGGGCGCTTTCATAAGGCCGCATCAGACGTGCCGTTTACAAATTTGCCCCCGCGTCATTTTCAATATGATTGCGCTATCTTTGAGGTCCCCACCCTCCCACATGAAACGAATAAAGCGTTGAGAATTGCCAATGATTATCTACATGCCAATAAGAAAGGCGGAGTCATTCACGGCGATTATCATTTTGGAAATATACTGACACAAGATGGCATTGCGACCGGCTTGCTGGACTTTTCGTTCACATGTTTATCCAAAAATATTTACATCGATTTTGTAAGAATGGGATTGGATGATCCGTTTCTTCCATACTTGATTGACGGGTATGAACAAGCAACGCGAGAAGCTGTAGATACCTATCTTTTGCACGCCACAGAATTATCTTTCTGGTCTCATATGTTGAGATATGGCGGCGGCCCGTCTGATTATCAGCCTGAAAACGATCTCACTGCCATCCTCCAAATTAACAAATGTTTGAACGAACTCGTCCCTATTACCGGATACAAGCCATAGGACTTTGGAGGCCGGATTTCTGAAAGCACTACCGGGTTTTTCTTTTTTTTATGTGGAACTGTCCGTCCGCTGGCCCGTTGGTTGCCCGAATTGCAATCAGGTAAGAGGAATAAGAATGACTGCAACAACAGATACGACAATGAATGATTTGATCAAAATTATTATTGCGATCCTGTTGCCGCCTCTGGGTGTTTTTCTGGAGGTCGGCCTCACCAAACATTTCTGGCTGAATATCCTGCTAACGATTCTGGGGTATATTCCCGGCATCGTGCATGCGGTCTATATCATCGCCAAACGCTGATAACAAAAAAGGAGACATATGATGAACACCCGTATTTTGGTTTTGGTTTTATTGGTCGCTGTTGTGGCGATTGGCGCCTTGTGGCTGGCCAGCGGCAATCCGCAAGGCACGCTTGAACAGGCAGGAGAAGACATGCCCAGCATTGAGATGGGCACAGGCGAGACGACCATCACCGTTCCCAGTGATGCGGATATCGTAACGCGCGAGCGCACCATTGACGGGGAAACCTATGAATATCCCGATATCGATGTGAAGACGGAAGAACGCACGATCGAATACCCTACGGTTGATGTGGTACCCGCCGATGAAAAGGCCGCCGCCGACCCGACAATCGAACCGGTGATGCGAGGCCCGAATGATCCGGTTCCGGCCGTCGATGCGGAAGAGGCCTATGAAGATGCCAAGGATGCCGTGGAAGAAGAAATCGACGAACTCGATAAAAACAACAGCGGCAGCATCGTCGAATAAGATATTCCCTCCCCCGATCCCCGCCCTGACCGGCGGGGATTTTTCTTTGGCATTATCGCCAATAAACACAATATAGAGTATACATCATTTAAAAATAACACTATATTTAGCGTCACGAATCGCTCTTGGCCGGATCAAATTTCCCTTGTGGACGAATCGGTCAAAGGCCCTAGGATTCGTATCTCAAATCCATAGAGTCTGACTGAAACTTACCGAGAAGAAACAGGAGTATGTAATGTCCCAAGCCGCCGCCGAATATATCAACGATCTGGATGCCAGCAAATCGCCCCTTTTACAAGAACGCCACGTTTATAAACCCTTCCTTTATCCCTGGTGCTATGAAGCATGGCTGACGCAACAGCGCATTCACTGGATTCCCGAAGAAGTGCCGCTGGCCGAAGATGTCCGCGACTGGAAAAACAAACTCACCCCGTCCGAAAAAAATCTGATGACCCAGATTTTCCGCTTCTTCACACAAAGCGACGTGGAAGTCAACAACTGCTATATGAAGCATTATTCTCAGGTCTTCGGCCCGGTCGAAGTTCAGATGATGCTCTCTGCTTTCTCGAACATTGAAACGGTGCATATCGCGGCTTACTCGCATTTGCTCGACACGATCGGCATGCCGGAAATCGAATATTCCGCCTTCCTCAAATATAAGGAGATGAAGGACAAGTTCGATTACATGCAGAATGCGTCGATGAAATCGCGGCGCGATATCGCCAAGACAATGGCGATGTTCGGCGCTTTTACCGAAGGCCTGCAGCTCTTCGCTTCGTTCGCGATTTTGATGAACTTCCCGCGTTTTAATAAAATGAAGGGCATGGGCCAGATCGTCACATGGTCGGTGCGCGACGAAACACTGCACTGCTTATCGATGATCAAGCTTTTCAACGCCTTTATCGACGAGAACCGTGATATCTGGGATGATGAGCTGAAAAACGAAATCACCGAATCCTGCACGACGATTGTCGGTTTTGAAGATGCCTTTATCGACCTGGCGTTCGAGCAAGGCGAAATCGAAGGCCTGACGCCTGATGAGGTAAAGCAATATATCCGCTATATCGGCGACCGCCGTCTGCAGCAGTTAAATCTTGAGCCGGTTTTCGGCATCGAGAAAAACCCCCTGCCGTGGATGGATGAAATGCTCAACGGGGCCGAACACACCAACTTCTTTGAAAACCGCGCAACGGAATATTCCAGAGCCTCAACCCAAGGCACATGGGAAGAGGTCTTTTCGACCGACGTCTTTGCCGGAAACTACGGCAAGAAACCCGACCCCGATGGCGGCAACGGTCAGGAAGCCGCATAAAACACCTATTATAAAACCGCCCTTCACGGGCGGTTTTTTTTATGCTTTGATGCAGC
>CAYSGL010000215.1:0-3260 GCA_964430725.1 uncultured Pseudobdellovibrionaceae bacterium | reverse complement strand
TGACTTACATGCAATAACATCGCCGATTAAAAGTTCGAATACTTTGCCGCTCAAATTCTGAAAGTCTTTTTCATGCAACCCTTTAAAAACTTCTAAAATTCCATCAAAGAATTCTTTAACAAATTTTTTCTTATCTTCATTATCAGCATAGCTTACTCTGACAATTTTGCAGGAAGCATGATCAATAATATAATGAAAATCATTTACACCCTTAAAACCTAACGCCGCCCCTAATCCATTATTTGCGTAAGGCAACCATAATCTTAAATCGTCATCTTTAGCGCTCAAACAAGATACATAAAAGTCTCTTTTTAAATTTTTAAAAGCCTTTAAATTTACTCCATACGAGTTGTTGGATACTTCATTGTAATATGCATCGTCACAGGTAACATTTTGGAATGCGCACACAACCGCGTAAATCATTACATTTACGAACATACCATATGCACGGTTAACACCCATGTAATAGGACACGAGGTCTTCCCGCATAGATTTTATAATGCTTAAGCCCTCCTCAACCTCCATAGGGTCATTGAAATATTTAATATGAGTAAATCGCATCTTTCCGCCCTGAATAATTGATAGAGCGGATTCCAAAGAAGAGTAATGATAAAGGGTAGGACTTTCATTCCCAATATCACCATTTAAACGAACCAAACAATTGTTGTGAATATTGACAACACGCTCTTCAACGATATCCATATTATTACCATAATCTTTTCAAATTTTCCGAATGCCAAATTTATAAAATTTCATAATTTTTTATAAAAATCACAACTCCACCGCAGGCAACGCCGCTAAATTCATCGCTTCGAGTTTTTTGATTTTGTCGCGGATTTTGGCGGCTTCTTCGAACTCTAAATCGGCGGCGGCTTTGCGCATTTCGGTGTCGAGTTTGCGGATTTGTTTTTGCAGTTGGGCGGGGTTGAGGAGCAAGTCCTGATCGGTGTCGTTGAGGCCGTAGTAATCACCCGCGATGGCTTGCTTGCGCAGGCCTTCCATGGCATCGCCGATGGCTTTCTTGATGCTGGCGGGGGTGATGTTGTGCTCCGTGTTATACGCAATCTGTTTGTCGCGGCGGCGGTCGGTTTCCTCGATCGCGCCTTTCATCGCATTGGTCATCTTGTCCGCATATAAAATGACGCGGCCATCGACGTTCCGGGCGGCGCGGCCAATGGTTTGGATGAGCGATGTTTTGGAGCGCAAATAGCCTTCCTTATCCGCATCAAGAATGGCGACAAGCATGCATTCGGGAATGTCGAGCCCTTCGCGCAGCAGGTTGATACCGACCAGAATATCAAACGCGCCGAGGCGCAAATCGCGCATGATTTCAATGCGCTCCAACGTATCAATATCGCTGTGCATATAGCGCACACGCAGGCCGTTTTCGGTAAGATATTCGGTGAGCGCCTCGGCCATTTTTTTGGTGAGGGTGGTGACGAGGACGCGACCGCCCTTCTCTATCACGCTTTTGCATTCGGCCATGAGGTCGTCGACTTGATGTTCGGTCGGTTTGATTTCGACGGGTGGGTCGATGAGCCCCGTCGGGCGTACGACTTGTTCGGCAAAGACGCCGCCGGATTGTTCGAGTTCATACGGGCCGGGGGTGGCGGAGACATAGATGATCTGGCCGCGCAGGGCGTTGAATTCCTCGAACTTCAACGGGCGGTTGTCGATGGCGGCGGGGACGCGGAAGCCGTAATCGACGAGCGTTGTTTTGCGCGCGCGATCACCCTTATACATCGCGCCGAGTTGCGGGATCATCACGTGGCTTTCATCGAGAATGATGAGCGCGTCTTTGGGGAGATATTCGATCAATGTCGGCGGGGCTTCGCCGGGGGCGCGGCCCGTGAGATAGCGCGAGTAGTTTTCAATGCCCGAACACACGCCCGTCGCCAAAAGCATTTCGAGATCGAAGGTGGTGCGTTGTTGCAGGCGTTGGGCTTCAATCAATTTGCCTTGCGATTCAAACAAAGCGACTTGCGCCTTCATGTCTTCGCGGATTTGTTTGATCGCCTGCGCCATGGTCGGGCCGGGGGTGATGTAGTGGCTGTTTGCGTAGATGCGCACCCCCTCTAACCGCGCGTGTTTTTGGCCAGTCAGCGCGTCGAATTCAACGATCTCGTCGATTTCATCGCCGAAGAGGTTGAAGCGCCAGGCGGAGTCTTCCATGTGCGAGGGGAAGAGTTCGACGGTGTCGCCGCGCACGCGGAACGTGCCGCGCTCGAACGACAAATCGTTGCGCTTATATTGCAGAGTAATGAGCTGGGCGATGAGTTGCTGACGGTCGAGGCGGTCGCCTTTGCGCAAGTCCACCGTCATGGCTTGGTAGTCTTCTTTGGAACCGATACCGTAGATGCACGATACGGACGCGACGATGATGACATCCTTGCGTTCAAACAAGGATCGCGTGGCGGCGTGGCGCATCCGGTCGATCTGTTCATTGATGGAGGAGTCTTTTTCGATATAGGTATCGGTGCGCGGAACGTAGGCCTCGGGTTGATAGTAGTCATAGTACGAGACGAAATATTCCACGGCATTGTCGGGGAAGAAAGCTTTCATCTCGCCGTATAACTGTGCCGCGAGGGTTTTGTTGGGCGCGAGGATGAGCGCGGGGCGCTGGGTTTCCTGAATGACGTGGGCCATGGTGAAGGTCTTGCCGGAGCCCGTCACGCCGAGCAGCGTCTGGTCGGTCAGACCCGCCTCCAGTCCTTCGACGAGCTGTTTGATCGCCGCAGGTTGATCCCCCGCCGGTTCGAAGTCCGAATGGATCTTGAAGGGCGGCGAGGATTCCATCGGAACGCTCGCGGCCTGATTGAGTTCAACGACACCACGCATAACTTGTACTATATGGGGTTTTAGCGGATCAGGGCAAGGGTTTGCGCCTCACGTTCCAGCAGATCTGGGTCGACCGCGCGGATATAGGACAGCAGGTTATTGCGCAGGGCCTCGGCATTGCGCTGTGTGCGGATAAAGCGACCGAAATCACTAAAAAAACGACGATTTAAACCGCCCTTATCGAGCATAATCTGATCGCGCCCGACATCATAGCGCAGCGTTCCTGTAAAAGGCGCAGAACCACCTTTTGTCTGCGCAATCAAACGAACCTTATAATGAGCAAACAGGCGCGGCCACGGGTTATCACCCAAACGCGGATTATTCCGGATCGGCGCACCCGAAGAAAGCCCATATACGCGGCGCAAAAATATGGCTACCCGTGTATCGACGCCATCACGCGTACGCCCCCCCCTATTCAGATC
>CAYSGL010000214.1:0-3272 GCA_964430725.1 uncultured Pseudobdellovibrionaceae bacterium | reverse complement strand
AAACAGGGGCTGGGTAACAAATTTTTCGGGTGCCAGTATTTTATAGACATAACTAAGATAGGTGCATATAGTTAGCGCGAGGTAAATTATGTTGCGTGAGTCCCTGTCATCAATTTTTGCCAGTTACACTGATAACTGGTTTCAAGGAATATCGGACGCGTCCGCAGTCGTCACTGTGGTGCAGGGCGCGGTGGCTCTTACCTTGGCAGGTGTGGCGGCAACCTATGCGGTCAAGAACAGCAGACGTTTGCGCCAGGGTATTTTCGGCGGACATACGGCAATAGTCGGAGAGACTTTTTATACAAAAACGGGAAAAATTAATCCGGCGACGGGCAATGAGTTCGTCCGGCAAAAGTTGCGCACGGATAAGGCCGCTCTTGATATGGAGTTGATCTTTCATAAAGATATCCGGCAGGAAGTGCTGGCATATCTTGTTGCTGCTTCCAAACATTGCACATCCGAATCGCCCGTCGTTTTTTCCCATTTGAAAAAGGTAGTGCCGAAAAATAAATATGAGCGAATACATTCTGTGCTGACATTGGCGTGGCGCAATTATTTTTCGGAGTATCTGAATCAAGGGACCGGGGCCGAACGGCGTGTTCTTGGACAAAGAGAGGACTTTGTTGAAGATATAAAATTACCGCTCTTGGTTTGGGAGCCGTCAACACATCATAAACAGTTCCGGGTGCTGTTTATTCCTAAAAGATGGCTGGAAGAAAATTATTTTCCTCAGTCCAAAGATCTATTGGTGCAGAAGGGGGCGGATCGATATCAATATGATCCAGACCATCATCATAATGATCGCCTGTGCACGAACAAGGAAATTATAACAGAAATTGAAAAGGATCGCCGTTACTGGCTGGATAACTTTGGAGTCGGTTTCGGTACGGGTGAAATTATAACAATCTCGCCGCCATCACCTTAATCAAGCAACCCTTCGGGAATATGGACGGTGATTTTATCGGTGATGTTGAGAACGGTTTCGTCCGTATAGTGCAGGTAAAAACTTGGGCCGTCCGGCGGTTTGATGTCGAGTAAATCACTAGCGCCGAAATTGGTCACGTCGATGACGGTGCCAATAGTATTTCCGGTTTCATCGACACATTCCATACCGACCAGATCAACGTAGTAATGTTCGTCATCAGCGAGCGCGGGCAGGGAGTCGTGGTCGATATATATTTTTGTGCCGCGCAAGGATTCGGCGGCGGTGCGGTCGTTATAGCCTTCGACTTCCGCAAGCCAGTGATCTTTCATAAGGTTTTTGAGTTTGAGTTTGATCGTCTTTGCGGAGCGCTCGTCGGTATACAGTGTTGCGGAAAAAAGGTCGGTATTATCAACATAAGAGCGTAGCTTCACCAAGCCCTTCACGCCGTGAACGGTCGATATCTCGCCGATAAGGATGCGAGTGCTTTTTCCCTCTCCCTCGGGGAGAGGGTGGCGCGCCGTAGGTGCGCCGGGTGAGGGGATAAATTGCGCTATGTATGTCAATGTGCCATCCATATTCGCTAAAACGTCATCATTCCAAATGCGCACAACACGAATGCCTTGTTGTTCAAGGAAGGCCGTCCGCTTTGCGTCGTGTTGAATGCGTTCGGGTTCATTATGCTGACCACCATCCAGTTCAATACACAAATTCAATTCTTCGCAGTAAAAATCGAGCGTATAGGGCGGTATGGGGTGTTGGCGTCTGAATTTTGTATTGAGTAGTTGGCGGTTACGGAGCTTTAGCCATAGTTGTTTTTCCGCCTCGGTTTGGTCGCGGCGTAATAATCTGGCTTGTTCGATAGGCTCTATCATTGCGAACCCCTCACCCTCCCGTGCTACGCACGGGCCCCTCCCTCTCCCGGTGGGAGAGGGAAAGGTGTGTGGTGTTTATATTACTCAGCTTTCGGCTCTTCCGGCTGCGCTGAAGCTTCGCCGGACACGTCAGCAGCTGCTTCTTCTGCCGGTGCTTCGGCGGTGGCTTCTTCCGCAGGGGCTTCCGCAGCGGCCTTGGCATCGGCTTCGGCTTTTGCGGCGGCTTCAGCAGCGGCTTTACGCTTTTCTTCTTTTTCGGCAACCATCATTTTTGTTTTTTCGGACGGTTGCGCTTTGTTCGGGTTGTTGCGCTGGGCAGGCATCGGCGCAACGCCTGCTTTGCCCAAAAATACTGCAACGCGATCAGACGGCTGTGCGCCCTGATCGAGCCAGTATTTTGCACGCTCCGCATTCAGGATCACGCGGTTGGCGTCATCTTTATTCAAAAGCGGGTTGTAGGAACCGATCTTTTCAATAAAGCGGCCATCGCGCGGCATGCGCTTGTCAGCCACAACGATTGAATAGTGCGGGCGGTTTTTACGTCCTCCGCGAGACAGTCTGATTGCTATTGCCATTTTCTTTCTCCTTTAAATTCCAATAGTCGGTTTAACGTTTTTTACGGTTCTTCTTACTGCCACCCCGTGAGGGGAATCCTTGGTTCATCAGGCCGGGCATCGGCATGCCGCCACCCAATCCCGGAAGGCCACCCATGCCGCCGCCCGTGAACGGGTTGGGGCCGAGTGGATTGCTTTGCATGGCATCCATGTCTTTGCCGAGTGCGTCAGGGTCCATTGATTGAGACATGAGGGCGAGATCATCGGCCTTACCGCCCATCATCTGTTTCATCATGCCCATCATTTTATTGCCGCCCATTTTTTTCATGCGTTTCATCATGGTTTGCATGTCGGCCTGTTGCTTGCAAAGCTTGTTCACATCCTGAACGGTCATGCCCGATCCGGCGGCGATACGTTTTTTGCGGCTGGCGTTGAGCAGGGCGGGTTTGGCGCGCTCGCGCGGGGTCATAGACAGGATCAGCGCTTCCTGTTTCTTCATAATGGCATCGCCGCCCATATTTTCGATTTGAGCCGCCATTTTACCGATGCCGGGGAGCAGCTTCATCATCGCGCCCATGCCGCCCATATTTTTCATTTGGCGCATTTGCATCAGCAGGTCGTTGAAATCAAATTTCCCTTCGCTGAATTTTTGCGCCATTTTTTGTGCGTCTTCGGCCTGCACATTGTCGATGGCTTTTTCAACGAGCGAGACGACATCGCCCATGCCAAGAATACGACCCGCCACGCGCGAAGGGTGGAAGGGTTCGATCGCATCCCATTTTTCGCCGACACCGACGAGTTTGATGGGCTTGCCTGTGACGGCGCGCATGGACAGCGCGGCGCCGCCGCGCGCATCGCCATCAAGCCTTGTGAGGATGATGCCCGTCACGCCAACGGCCTCATCGAACGCCTTGGCGGTGT
>CAYSGL010000213.1:0-3303 GCA_964430725.1 uncultured Pseudobdellovibrionaceae bacterium | reverse complement strand
GTTTCAATCATGTGCACCGGAATGCGGATGGTGCGCGCCTGATCCGCGATAGAACGCGTAATTGCCTGACGAATCCACCATGTCGCATAGGTCGAAAACTTGTAACCGCGACGATATTCAAATTTATCAACGGCCTTCATCAGGCCGATATTGCCTTCCTGAATCAAATCAAGGAATTGCAGGCCACGGTTGGTGTATTTTTTCGCAATTGAAATAACCAGACGCAGGTTGGCTTCGATCATTTCTTTTTTTGCGCGCGCGGCTTCGCGTTCGCCTTTTTGTACGGTGCCAACGATACGGCGGAATTCACCGATCGGCAAACCGGCATCGTCAATCACAGCGGAAATCTGTTCGCGCAACTGGGCAATTTTATCGTCGTTGCGGTCGACAAATTTTTCCCAATGCTTGTTGATTTTCTGTACGCGAGCCGTCCATTTCGGGTCCAGCTCGTAGCCGTAATATTCTTTCAGAAATTCGTCGCGATCGACCTTGCAATCAACGGCCATACGCATCAGCCGGCCTTCCAGAGCCACAAGCTCGCGGTTGATTTTATAGAGCGCTTCGAGAAGCTGGTCGATACGGGCATTATTCAGGCGGACCTCTTCCATGAGGTCGACCATCTCGTCATTCAGCTTTTCGTATTTTTTATTGACCGTATCGGGTGGCGTTTTCCCTTTGATAATATGCTCCAGACGTTCTTGCTGGACGGTCTGGATTTTCTTGTAGGTCTTTTTGATCTTTGAAAACGTTTCGAAAACCTGCGGCTTCAATTCTTCTTCCATGGCGGCCAGCGACATGTTATCGAATTCGCCCTCCTCTTCGCCGCTTCCCTCGCCACCATCGCCGTCGGAATCGGAAGTATCATTCGACGATGATGCAGATGAATCGCCGCCAGCCGTCGCATCGAGGTCGATAATCTCGCGCAGGAGGATGTCGCCTTTTTGCAGCGCTTCATACCATGCAATCATGGATTCAATCGCCAGCGGACTTTCGCAGATGCCGGAGATCATCAATTCGCGGCCCGCCTCGATACGTTTGGCAATCGCAATTTCCCCTTCTCGGGAGAGCAATTCCACCGTTCCCATTTCGCGCAGATACATGCGCACAGGGTCATCCGTACGCCCCGTATCGTCAGAAGATATATTTCCGCCGGATTCGTACTCAGCTTCCTCTTTCTCCTCTTCCTCAACATCGTCGGCTTCGACGATCTGGATGCCGACATCCGAGAGAGTCGACATCGCGTCCTCAATCTGTTCGGAAGAAAATTCTTCGGCCGGCAGCGCTTTGTTCAGCTCGTCATAGGTGACGTAGCCGCGCTCCTTCGCTTTGGCGACAAGTTTCTTAACGATCTGAGCCAGCGTACCCTTGGTCGTGCGCGCAGGCGCGCCGCCCTCTTCGGCTTCTTTTTCCGCATCGGCCTTTTCATCTTTCCCTTTGGCCGCTTTTTTGGGAGCGGTCTTTTTCGGGGCGGATTTTGGGGATGCCGCTTTATTGTTTTCTTTACTCACCGCTGTTTTCGTCACAACTGCCGTTTCCGTTTTCTTTTTGTTTGTTTCTTTTTTAGGGGACGCCTTGGCCGTCTGTTTTTTCGCGGAAGCCGCTTTTTTTGATTCGGCCTTTTCAGGGCCTGCTTTTTTGACAGATTTCGCGGGCGTTTTCACCTGTTTTTTTGCCGGCGCAGCCGTCTTCTTCGCAGCCTGCTTGACTGGTGTTTTCGCCGCTTTTTTTGCAGGCGTTTTTTTGACCGGCGCTTTCTTGGCCGCCGTCCCCTTTTTTGTATCCGTTTTTTTCACTGCCGCCGCCTTCTTGGTCTTGGCTGCGGCTTGCTTCGAGGAGGTCTTTTTCGCTGCCATCACCTTAATATATCCCGATTGTTACAGATGTCCGCCGATTCGCATCATTAGAGCCCATTTCCTAGCAAAGTCAAAGCGCTAAGGCAAACATCTCACATGAAAAATTGAAATTTCACCCGCGCGCGGCCCGATCCGATGCCGCAACCAGCGCCGCGTAAGCCCGCCGCCAACCACCTTCCGCGTCCTCCGGCTCGGCATTGGGACGGGCAAAAGGCGCATGAACATACAGCTGATCATCCAGCAAAAGAGACACTTCCTCGCCCAATCCGGCCTCACAGAGATGGGTCGATAGAGCCGCCGCGTCAAGGTCAGGCCTGTCTAACAACGCCTCCATCAGAGCCAGACGTACACGCTCCAATCCGGCATCATGTATCGCAAGAACTCCGATATTTTCTTCAAATTTATCAAATAGATACGGGTGATTGATCAGAGCACATATCAATGCCTGCTGCGCCGTCAGCACCCGATCCCGTCCCGGTCGGCGCAAGGGCACGGCGGTAGCAATCCTCCTATCTGGGGCAAAACTTGTTCCAAAACCACCCCTAAAACCAAAATAAGGTCTTTGAAACGTCTTGTTCATACGCTCGCGAATTGCCTGGCGGTAATGGTGCTGGACCTCGCGATCAGGGATGCGGCTGATTGCGTCTTCCAGTCCGGCCGACAATCCGGCCCGGCTTTCGGGCGTATCAAAATTTTTGCCCGCCACCGCCTCGGCCCAGAGGAAATCGACGAGGTTGAGGGCCGAGTCCAGAACCCCCTTCAACGCCCCCGCCCCTTGCGAGAGAACCAGCGTATCGGGGTCCTGCCCCTCTGGTAAAAAAGCGATTTTGGCGGAATGGCCGGGCTTGAGATGTGGCAAAATGCGCTCGACCGCGCGCGCCGCCGCCCGCCGCCCCGCATTATCGCCATCAAAACACAGGACCGGTACTTTTTCATCGGTCGGAATCATCTTCCAAAGATTAAGGATTTGCTCTTCCGTCAGGGCGGTACCCAGCGGCGCCAGCGCCCCTTTATACCCTGCCTTGGCGCAGGCCATCACATCAAGATAACCCTCAACGACGATGACCGGCTCCCCATCGGCGGCGGCTTTCCTCGCGTGCGGCTCGCCATATAGCATATGCCCCTTATGAAAGAGCGGCGTATCGGACGAGTTCATATATTTGGGCGGCGTGTAATCCCCCCTGTCCGGCGGCCTGAGATGGTCGGGCAAGATACGCCCGCCAAACGCCACGACGCGTCCGCGCTTGTCCGGTACCGGAAACATGATGCGCTCGCGAAAAAAAGCATACGGGTCCGTGCCGCGCGAGGAGGCCTTGAGCACGCCGACCTCGATCATCTGCGCATCGGTATAATTCTTGGCCAGCAAATGCCTGCGGATCGCCTGCCCGTCGGCGGGGGCGTATCCGATGCGGTAATTATGCAGCTGTTCGTCCGATATGCCGCGATCAAG
>CAYSGL010000212.1:0-3312 GCA_964430725.1 uncultured Pseudobdellovibrionaceae bacterium | reverse complement strand
GAATACGTCTATCTATCTCGATATCCTCATTCAAGAAAAACTGGTCCGTTTCCATGATCTTGGCGCCCCTGTCGCCCGTGCGCCCCTTTTCAGCTGGCCCCATCAGACCGCTGTGATTATAGACAAGGAAAGCGGTTCAGCTTATGCCGTCGACAGCTGGTTTGACGATAACGGCCAGCCAATTCATATCGTCCCGCTTGAAGAATGGATGGACGGATGGCATCCGCCGAAAGAGGAAAATGATGAATAAACCCGCCGCCCTGCCCGCCGATCCCGTGTTCAGCTTTCCACTGAACACGCTTAATCGCCGCATATTCAACACCTCGACCCTGCGCCATCGCCATTTCGACGGACAAATGGTCAGCACCCATCAATCGGGCAGCCACTGGCTCAAATACATGCTCTCAAATGTTTTGGCCCTGACATACGACCTACCCATGCCGCGTCATATTCAAGACGACGACCTGATCGGCCACCCGAAATCCCCCCCGAAATACAACAGCATTCCGCGCATTGTGCATTCCCACTCAATGCCCCATGCCCTGATCAGCAGCGGCTTGGCCGGACGCCTGTTCAAGTTGCCCAAATACCTCGTCCTGCTGCGCGACCCGAGATATTCTCTCATATCGCATTACGAGCGTTACAGAAAAGGGGGCAAGCTGGAAAATATCGATTTCACCACCTATCTTCATGGCGACCCCCGGCATAACCGCTTTCACAACGATCTATGGACGCGCATATGCTTTATGAATGGATGGGGCGACGTGTTGCAAAATCACTGCGGGCCGACCCTGTCTATGACCTATGAGGCGATGGAACGTGATACGGGCGGTTGTCTGCGCAAGGCGTGCGCATTCTTTTTTCCCGAAACCCCGATTGCCGATGATATCATCGAGCGCGTGCTGGCCTTATCGACCCGAGAGGAAATGGCCAAGCGTCCCAACCCGGAGGTCAAAACCGTCGTTGTCCGGACGGAAAAAAAGCCGATTGAAGACTATTTTACCGAAGAAAACGAAGCTTTCTTGCGTCATGCCTGCCGGCGCTTCCTACGGCATGATTTCGGCTATGATTTGAGATAGAAAAATGGTGCTGCCGGCGAGGATTGAACTCGCGACCTCCCCCTTACCAAGGGGGTGCTCTACCACTGAGCCACGGCAGCCTGCACAGGGGTTGATACCCTGAAACGGGTTGTTCTTACATTATTCAGCACCGGCTGTCATCCCCAGAATGAGACAAAAAGAGCATATTTTCATAATATTAATCTTTCTGCTCAATCAGTCTTTCCAACCGCCCCATAACGCTTTGGATATTAAAGGCATCGGGCAAAAGACTGGGCCGCATGCCCGCGTGCGCGACGCTTGTCACTCGCTGCATTGCCGTAACAAATTCCTGCATATTATTGGCGATGGTAACGGCCCCTCTCGGCGCCAAGGAAGCAATATCGACAATGCCGCCAGCTTCCTCCATTGCAATAACGGGCGTACCGACAGACAGTGCCTCTAAAACAACATTCGGCATCCCCTCCCAGCGGGATGGTAACAACAGGCAATCAGCCGCCGCCATATATGTCCATGGATTATCGACCATGCCGGCCAGCTTAATTTTATCGGTAAGATCAACATTGCGAATAAGGGATTCGAGCAAGGGCCGATCGTCGCCCTCTCCATAAATTGTCAAGTGCCAGGAAAATGGAAAGCGGCAATGCGCCAACGCGTCAATCAGACGATCAAATCCCTTGGCGGGAATAAGTCGTCCGACGCATATAAAATGAACACAACCCTCTTGAGTAAGCTCGTTCTTCTTATAAACGACATCTTTTTCTTGTCGCATTTCTGCGACGTCAATCGGATTGTAAACGACCGCCAGATTTTTTAACGCGGCAAAATCCTTAAGTTCATTGGCTATTTTATTCGAGGGACATATGACCCTGTCCGCAAAAGGATAGAGCCACTTATAAAGTAATTTAGCCGCACGGCCTTTCCAGCCGTTTTTTATCAACGCCGAAGGCAAAGTGGTTTCCCGCACATACAATGTCAGTTTCAGGCGAAATGTCGCCACAATTGAAATCACATTTAAAAAAGTTGTTGTGCTGATCACCACATCCGGCGCTCTCTTCATCAAGGCGCGGCGCAAATGATACAGACGGGTCGCCACACGCCACGGCAACAATATAGTACTGCCGGATTGTGCGGCTTTATTTAAAACAACGCGCGTTATATCCGGATGCAATGTATAAAAATCACTCTCCGTATCCTCAAGCGTAATTACTGTAACCTGGCGCCCGTTTTGCGCCCAATAATTTGCAAGCCGCGAAACGACGCGTTCTGCACCACCGGCGCGTAAAGAGTTTATAAAGAAAGCTATGTGCATTTTCTTGCAACAATTAAAATACTATGCCCATACACAAAACTAAAAGGTCGTAAACATGCGCGCACAATTTTGCACAAAAGTGATGGATCGTGCAGGAAATAATCCAACATCGGAAACTCTGCTTTTACCCCCACCAAGGCTGACCTAGGTCTCATCCGCACAATTTCGAACCCCTTACTGCGCAAATCGTCTGCCACCTGTTTCCCCGTCAGGGAAAATTGGTAGAACGTATCAGGCTCAGCCCCGTACTGCTCTTTCTTGATTAGCCCCAACATTACTTTGATCCGGCGAATGGGAGATAACCACGGAAAAGTAATGAAAGCATATCCCCCTGATTTTAATACTCTATGCATCTCTGATAGAATCGGATCGTACCCATCCCAAAAGTGTTCGATAACCCCCAAAGACCAATAGCCATCAAAACAGGCATCATCAAACGGCAAAAAGCGCACATCGGCCCGCTCAACATGTAAGGATGCGTTTTCGCTCTTTATTTTTTCAATTGTGTCTGGCGCGAAATCAACCCCTGTCACATTATACCCTGCCTTGCTCAGGGCCAGAACCACGCCGCCGTTCCCACAACCGCCTTCTAATAGCCGCGCACTGTCGTCCGGAGATAGAAATTCTTTTGTCAGCGCAACAAACTCGGCCGATGCCAACTCTTTCTTGCGCATATCACTTGCCTGCCACACACTGTCCCAGTAATCGGCCGTTGCCCTTTGCTTGAGCCAAATCAGGCGGTCTTTTGCTGGATCGTAGTATCGAATGTTTTTTTTCATAAAAAATTTTCCAGGTTCGGCCCTATAAAAGGATAAATTGATCGTCTCTATTAAAACATTCATATATCATTTGCGAAACATATATGAATGTTTTATGTCACTATTTTCAGCCAGCACAGAAATATAACACATGACCATTGCAGCCATCATAAATCCTATGAGA
>CAYSGL010000211.1:0-3320 GCA_964430725.1 uncultured Pseudobdellovibrionaceae bacterium | reverse complement strand
CCAGCGTCGTACAGATAATTTCACGTCGAAGCTGGTGCTTGCCGATTTCGGTGGCATAATCCTTGACCAGCGCATGCGGGAAATATTTCAGCAAGCGGCCTTCCATGGCTTTGCTTTCTGGAATATCGCTGTCCAGCAGGGCGCGGGTATAGCGGATTTTCGCATAGGCTTGCAGCACGCTGAGCTCTGGGCGCGTCAGACCTTTGCCCGCACGCAGGCGCGCAGCAATGACTTCGTCGTCGGGCAGGCCCTCAAGCGCGCGGTTCAACGCCATGTTCTTTTCCAGGTCTTCCATAAGTTTGGCCTGATCGGGCAGCGTATCGGCGGC
The DNA here is from genome assembly GCA_964430725.1 of uncultured Pseudobdellovibrionaceae bacterium. Classification (GTDB taxonomy): domain Bacteria; phylum Pseudomonadota; class Alphaproteobacteria; order Micavibrionales; family Micavibrionaceae; genus CAYSGL01. Next base: position 2,992 of record CAYSGL010000211.1, on the reverse strand, counting down.
CTGTAATTCCATCAGGCTGATACCCTGGGTTTGCTGGTAATTATTGCGCAGGACGTGCGCCGCGACATCATCCGTCATCGAAGCGAGCAGTTTGTTGCGCTTTTTCACATCCATGCCGTATTTGGCTTTGCGCATGATTTCGCCGGTCAGGATCTTGATATTGACCTCGTGATCGGATGAATCCACCCCGCCCGAATTGTCGATATAGTCGGCGTTCAGTCTGATGCCGTTTTCCGCCATCTCGATACGGGCGCGTTGTGTAAGGGCAAGGTTCGCCCCTTCACCGATAACTTTGGCGCGAATTTCGCCGGCATTGACGCGCAGGGCGTCATTCCCCTTGTCGCCGACATCGCCGTGGGTTTCTTTCGTCGCCTTGATATAGGTGCCGATGCCGCCGAACCATAGAAGATCGACGCGGGCCTTGAGCATCGCGCGGATCAATTCGTTCGGCGCGACGCGGCTGGTTTCGATGCCAAAGCGTTTCTGTATTTCGGGGGTCAGCTCCAGGCTTTTTTCGCTGCGGTTATAGATACGCCCGCCTTTGGAGAGTAATTTGGTATTATATCCGTCCCAGCCGCTGACCGCTTCAAACAGGCGTTTGCGCTCCTTGAAACTTGACGCGGCATCGGGATCGGGGTCGCAGAAGATATGCAGGTGGTTAAAGGCCCCGACAAGGCGGATATGCTCGGACAGCAACATTCCGTTGCCGAACACATCACCGCCCATATCGCCGACGCCGATCACATCAAAGTCCTGCGTTTGCGTATTGTGGTTCAACTCGCGGAAATGGCGCTTGACCGATTCCCACGCGCCGCGCGCGGTAATGCCCATCTTCTTATGGTCGTACCCCGCGCTGCCGCCCGAGGCGAACGCATCGCCCAGCCAGAAATCATAGTCCAGCGAAATGGCGTTCGCGATATCCGAGAAAGAGGCCGTTCCCTTATCGGCGGCGGCGACGATATACGGATCGTCCCCATCGCGGCGGATAATGCCTTGGGGCGGAATGACTTTGCCGTTCTTGAAATTATCGGTCAGGTCGAGCATGCCGCGAATGTAGGTTTTATAACAGGCGATGCCTTCATCCATATAGGCCTGGCGTCCTGCTTCCTTGGGCGGCGGGTTTTTCACGACGAACCCGCCTTTCGCGCCCATGGGCACGATCACCGAATTTTTCACCTGTTGCGCTTTCATCAGGCCCAGCACTTCGGTGCGGTAATCTTCGTGCCGGTCGGACCAGCGGATACCGCCGCGCGCGATGACATCGCCGCGCAAATGCACGCCCTCAACGCGCGGAGAATAAACGAATATCTCGCGGTAGGGTTTGGGGTCGGGCATGTTCGGCACTTTTTTCGGATCAAGCTTGAACGAGATATAGGCCTTGTTCTGGAAGAAATTCGTGCGCAATGTCGCATCGATCAGCGCCGCAATGTGGCGCAGGATGCGGTCCTGGTCGAGCGAGTCGACCTTGTCCAGCAAGTGGTCGATTTCGACCGATGCGCCTGCCGCATGAATTTCGTTCTGCCCTTGAAGCGCGGGGTCATGCAGGCCTTTGAACAACTTGATCAGGGCGCCGGCAATCGCGGGCTGGGCTGTGATGGCCTCTTCGATATATTGCCGGCTATAGGGGGCGCGGATCTGCGGCAGATAACGCACATAAGCACGCAACAGCATAATATCGCGCCACGGCAGTTTTGCCGATAAAACAAGCCTGTTCAGCCCGTCATTGTCCATATCGTTCGCCCATACCTTGTCGAGCGCTTCTTCAAACACGTCTTTGACATCATGGATGACCGGACAGGTTGTCGTGCTGGCACATTCCATCTGGAAGTCGTGTATCCAGATTTTGTGCCGGATTTTGGCCGGCTGGATTTCAAAGGGCAGTTCGGCAATAACCCGCAAGCCCATATTTTCCAGCACCGGTAAAATATCCGACAAGGTAATGGGGTGTCCGGGCATATAGACTTTCAGGCGCATATAGTGCGGCTCGCAGTCGGACGGGCGGTACAGGTCCAGCGCAATGCGCCCGCTCTCCAGTATTTGCTCGATCTTCAAAAGATCGTGAACGGCCTGTTTGGGCAGATACCGTTCGTGATAGGCGATCGGGAAGGCTGTGCCGTATTTGCGCGTCAGGCTGGCGACCTGATCGGCCGGAATTTCTTCGGCTTCTTCAAGCGCGCTGCGCAGGCGCTCGGCCCAGACGCGGCCCGCTTCCTCAAGCTTTGCTTCGATGGCCTCTTCGTCGATATCGGGCGCTTTGCCCAGCTGGTTGATATCGATCTGATAGAGGACGCGCGCCAGTGTCGAGTCGTCCTGATTGACCTGATAATTCGTACAGGCACCGCCCAGCTCTTTTTCCAGGATATGCTGGAAGCGCAGGCGCATGCGCGTGTCGTACCGGTCGCGCGGTACGTAAACAAGGCACGATATATAGCGGCCAAACGGGTCGGGACGCAGATACAGGGCGATGCGCGGGCGTTCTTGCAGTCGTAAAATACTCATCGCATGTTTGCGCAGCAAATCTTCGTCGATCTGCAACAATTCATCGCGCGGATAGCGTTCCAGAATGTGACGCAGCGCCTTGCGGTCATGTTGTCCCGGCTCGAAACCGGATTGGTCGAGAATCCCCTGTGCCTTGAGGCGCAGATAGGGAATATCGCCGATCGAGCGCGCATAGGTGACCGAGGTGAACAGGCCGATAAACAGCATCTCGCCAGTAATCTGTCCGCTCTTGTCGTATGTTTTTACCGCGATGGCATCCATCGGCACGCGGCGGTGAACGGTCGATCGTTTGTTGACCTTGCTGATAGCGACGGGCAACTGGTCGCGGCGCATTTTTTGCTGTGCCTGCGTTAATCCTTTGCGGGCCTCGTTGACGTACACGGGTTTGATCTCGTCGCTGAGCAGCCCCAGGCTCGATCCCTTGATTGTCTGGCTCGCGATCTTCCCCTCCTTGCTGGCGAATTTATACTGGCGGAAGCCCAGCAGGGTGAAG
>CAYSGL010000210.1:0-3331 GCA_964430725.1 uncultured Pseudobdellovibrionaceae bacterium | reverse complement strand
AATCATTATACCAAACCATTGAATCACAAATTAAGTAATGTGTTTAGACCCTAGACGATCTTCCAAAACGGGATGCCCCTGATTTCATTTTGGTCCACGACCATGCGCTCATTCTCTTAACAGGCGAAGCAACGGCTCTTGAGGCCCACGCCCCCGTACCCATCGTGGACAAGGACACGCCGCCAGTAACCGAAGCCGCCATGTTCAGGATTTGCGACAATAGGAGAATGGACACAATCGCCGTGAGCAAGAACGGCCCTACGGAAGTCATGAGTCCGTCTTGTGATGAGGAATTTTGTTCCAGAAACCTTAAAGGGGCTTCCATCAGAGCGAGGATAAGGGCGAGCAGCGCATACACAAAAATAGGTACGATGGCATAATTCAATAGTGTTCTCAGCCACCCTTCAAAAAGGGATTTTGTATTCATGAAGATGAGCAGCAGGATAAAAACAGGTCCCACGGCCAGCAATATTGCAACGGCCAGCTTTGCAAGGATAATCAACATCGTTGAATATCCCGTCAGGCCTATCGTGCCGAACCACACCCCGAAGGCATAGAAATATTGGCCCATATTATTCCAGCCGGCTCCATCTAGCAGCTTGGAAGCAACGGTCATGCCGCGGTCGAAGAAGGTTTGCAGCGCGACATTGGCAGAATCTTCGCTATCCGCTTGTGCATTTGAGCCCAGGCTATCCGCTGCGGCACTGATAATCTGACCTGCGATATCCGATGGCAGGTCAGTCGCCATATTGTAGATGAATAGGAAAAAGGCATCCCATTCGGTTGCCAGAACCAGCAGGATAATGATTTTGAAGCAATGCCAGACCAGATCGGTAGCGGAGAAGCGGCCGCTAATGATCACCTTGTAGCCATAGACAGCAATGAAGACAATAAACATCAGACGCCACAAAATCTGAATCGTGGCGGTCAGGCTCCCGAAGGAGCCCTGCACAAAGCCCAGGATGATACTATCGACATTGGCTATGAGCTGATCCATGAATTACCTGTTCGTGTTCCAGTCAAATGCGTCGCGGGCGCCTTTTTTAAGCTGTTCTTGGCGGGCTTCACGAAGCGTCAGGAAGTGCGGCCAGATTTCCGGCAGGCGGACATTTTGCGAAGTAATTCCCGGCCCGAAGCCGCTTTCATTCAGCAAAATGGCTGTTTGCGTGGCGACCGGGTCGCATTCGGAAAGTACGGTCGGGTTCGCCGCTTCGGGGTTGGCCCAAATCTGCGCGCATTGAGCCAAAGAAACCTTGCTTTCTTTCACGAGAAAAGCCGCGACTTCTTCCGGCGGATGTTTCTGCAGGGGATTTTGCTCTACGCAGCCGGCCAGAAGGACGGCGAGGGCGAATCCGGATACGATTGAATTTAGTTTCATGTGTTTTTTCCTTTCTGATCATTAAGAGCAGCCACATTCAACGGAATGGGGTCACAAGGATTTTGTGACAGGCTGGCCGAGGGACCGCAAGGTGATTTAAGGTCACGATGGCCGGTTGCACATCCACTTAATGCCAGAACAGAAATGAGCAGTATGAAATAGCGCATGATTTATTCCTCTGATTTAAATGCGTTGCTTGCTTTGACCGCGTCGTATTTGTTTGCGGTCGTTGCGCGGCGGTAGGTTGTCAGGATTTCGTTATCGGCAGCGGCTTTTTGCTGCATCTGTATGGCCTGCAGGCGGATGAGTTCGTTCATGATCATCCCGTTTTCAGCGGCAATGCGCGCCTGCAGATCGACGGATGCTTTCAGATCCTCTGTATTGTTCAGTTCTTCCAGCATATTTTCGTAAGCGTCAATCCGCGTGGAAATACTATTGTAGGCTTGCTCTGATGCTGCCATTGCCGCATAGGTCGTGTTGTTACGACGGTCTAATGCCTGTGAGATAGGGCCGGCAGGGTCGTCGGGCAAAAATTCGGAGCCCGGAAGAGGCTGGAACGCATCTGTCAGGTTACTATAAATGCTCTGTGTCCCGAGGCCGGAACTTCCCAACCCCTGCGCGTTCATCATGTTCATGGTTTGCTGCCATGTTGTCGGAAGATAGCGGCGCAGTTCGGATTCCAGAGTGGTATTATTCAACGATCCCATATCACGCGTGCCGGTGATGGCATCGGCTTGCCGTATGGCTTGCTCCAGCTGCTCCATCTGCTTTTGATAGTCTTTTGACATGGCATCGAGTTGCGAAACCATCTGAGTGAAGCTGGACGCGTCGTAAACCGGAATCCCTTGGGCGCGCGCCGCATGGGGTACACATAGAAATAGTGAAATTACTAGGTATGAGAGGACAAGACGTTTCATAGTGCTTTCCTGCCTTCGTTAAAGGGCTGGAGCCAGTTTTCAGGGGCGGGTCCGTGTTTTTCGATCAGGGTATGCATATACTGAACGGTATGCGTCCGGCCTGATAAGACGGCAATGAAGTAGTCCAGGCCGGTTAGATCGAGGCGGGCAATCACAGAGTCGGTTCCATGTCGCAGCAAGAAGGAACGCGATTCCGGCTTTAATTTCCGGATGATTTTGAGTTCGTGCTTTGAAACCCCGAAGCCATTGCAGTAATCATCTTCATTGGCGCGCGGGTTTGGAAGAAATATCTGCGTAGGGGATTGCTCGATAATAGCATCACCAACGCTGCTGCGCAGGGCGTCGCGAACGGACTGCGTAGCAAAGCCGATGATACCATTCTGCTTACGGATCGTTTTCATCCAATCCTTGATACGAGCCGAGAAAGCAGGGTCGTCGAGCAGCTTCCAGCCTTCATCAAGCATTATTATGACTTTTTGGCCGTCCAGTATCTCTTGGACCCTATGGAAAACATACATAAGCCACGGTGTCCGGCTGATTTGATCATCGAGAATGGAAGTCAGGTCAAAGCCTATATTCCGGTTATCGAGGGCGAGCGTGTCTTGCTCGTTATCGAACAGCCACGCGCGCTCACCGCCGCTGTGCCATTTTGCAATCCTTGCGGCAAGGGACGCCCCATGGCTGATTTCGTGTCCTGCCAGCAATTCAGCGAAAATTCGCAAACGCCGGTGTTGTGGCGGCACCTCAAAATTAGCATTTACCGCGTCTGCAATGATCTCCAAATCTTGGGGCAGAATAGGGGTGTTGTTATCGAGCGTGATGAGCAGCCGGATCCAGTCCCGGATGAAAGCCCTGTTTTCAGGAGTGTCTTTCAGTTGCAGGGGATTAAGGCCTGTGGGGATACCTTGCCGGACGGTCGTATAATTTCCGCCGATGGCGCGCAGATAGATTTCGGCGCCGTGGTCTTTGTCGAAATAGACGGTACGGGGCTTTAGTCTTTGGGCCTGCGCGTTCAAGAAGGTTAAAAGAACCGTTT
>CAYSGL010000209.1:0-3338 GCA_964430725.1 uncultured Pseudobdellovibrionaceae bacterium | reverse complement strand
TTCATTTCGAACGGGCTGCCGTTCGGCACGATCAGGATCTCTGCACCTTGCGCTTTCAAATGCGCGGCGACTTCCGGCGACCACATATCTTCACAGATCATAATCCCCAGATTGTGCCCTTTAAAGGGGATGGGCGCGGGCAGGGGGCCGGCATCGAATGTCCGCTTTTCGTCGAACACACCGTAATTGGGCAGGCGGTTTTTATATATGCGTGCGCCGATTGTTCCATCATGGATCAAAAGCGCGGCATTATAACGCTTGTGATTTTCCTCCCACGGCGCGGTGACCAGAATGGCCGGCTTTCCAACGCTTTCGGCAACAAGCGCGTCGATGCACTTCTTTATATCTGCCATGAATTGGGGTTTCAGGACCAGATCTTCAGGCGGATATCCGCTTAAGACCAGTTCGGGAAAAATAATCAGGTCGCTGTCGGCGGCGTGGTCGCGCACGCGCCGGACCAATGCCATGTTGCCGTCGAGATCGCCGACGGTCGGGTTGACCTGGGCGAGCGTCAGTTTCACTTGGCCACCTTTTGCAATTCGTCCGCGACAAGAAATGCCAGTTCCAACGCTTGATTGGCATTCAGGCGCGGATCGCATGCGGTGTGATACCGCGAGGACAAATCTTCTTCGGTTACGTCATGCGCGCCGCCGACACATTCGGTGACGTTCTGGCCGGTCAGCTCAAAATGGACGCCGCCGGGATGCGTGCCTTCGGCGCGGTGAACGGCGAAAAAATCGCGCACTTCGGAAAGGATGTTGTCAAACCGGCGGGTCTTGAATCCGCTCGATGATTTTTCCGTGTTGCCATGCATCGGATCGCAAATCCACGCAACGGTGCGGCCTTCTTCTTTCACTTTACGCACCAGCGGCGCAAGATGGTCTTCAACCTTGCCGGCCCCCATACGCGCAATCAGCGAAACGCGCCCCGCTTCGTTGTCGGGGTTCATCATATCAATCAAACGGATAAGATCATCTGGGTTTAAGTCCGGCGGGCATTTCAGGCCCAGCGGATTTTTTACGCCGCGCACAAACTCAATCTGCGCCCCATCAAGTTGCTTGGTCCGCGCGCCGATCCACAGGAAGTGGGCCGATGTGTCGTACCAATCACCCGTCGTCGAATCGACGCGCGTCATGGCTTCTTCGTACGGCAACAACAAGGCTTCGTGGCAGGTGTAAAAATCCGTCTCTCGCATGGCGGGGACGTTCTCGCCCGTGACGCCGCACGCGCGCATGAATGCCAGCGCCCGCCCGATTTCATCGGCGACATATTGGTAACGGTCCTTTAACGGCCCTTCACCAACAAAGTCGAGATTCCAGCTGTGAATCTTGGCAAGGTCGGCATAACCGCCTTGCGCAAAAGCACGCAACAGGTTCAACGTTGCCGCCGACTGGTTATAGGCGCGGATCATGCGTTCGGGGTCGGGGATGCGGCCCTCGCTCGTGAATTCGAATTTATTGATGATATCGCCGCGATACGAGGGCAAAGTCACATCGCCCTGTGTTTCATTGTCGTCCGAGCGCGGCTTGGCGAACTGCCCCGCCATGCGGCCCATTTTCACCACGGGCAGACCGCCGGCGAAGGTCATCACCACCGCCATTTGTAAAAGGACGCGGAATGTATCGCGGATTTTGTTCGCGGAAAATTCATTGAAGCTTTCGGCGCAATCACCGCCCTGCAGCACGAACGCCTTACCCGCCGCGACATCGGCCAGTTGACTTTTCAGACGGCGCGCTTCGCCCGCAAAGACCAGCGGCGGCAGTCCGGCAATAATGCCTTCAACCTGCTCAAGCTTGGCTTGGTCCGGGTATTGGGGAAGTTGTTTGGCGGGTTTGTCGCGCCATGTTGCGGGTGTCCATGTCATGGATCGGTTGTACGCAAACGCGCCGGGAAAAGCAAGGATATCAGGCGCTTGACGGGGTGCGCAGGGTCACCAATTCCTCGCCAGCGGTGGGGTGAATGCCGATACAGGCATCGAAATCGGCCTTGGTCGCGCCCATTTTCATGGCAACGGCAAACCCTTGCAGAATTTCCGGCGCGTCTTCACCCGCCATATGCAGCCCGACCACGCGGTCATCTGCCTTGTTGACGATCAGTTTGATGAAGAATCGCTCATTGCGGTTCGAGAGGGTGTTTTTCATCGGCTTGAAAATGCTTTTATACAGGGTAACGTCCATACCCTGCGTACGCGCTTGTTCTTCGGTCAGACCGCAGGTCGCCATGGCGGGGCGCGAGAACACGGCGGTCGGCACATAATCGTAACTGATGGCGCGGCGCTGTCTGTTGAACAGAGCATCCGCCAGCGCATGTCCTTCGGCCAAAGCGATAGGTGTAAGGTTGAGTTTATTCGTGACATCACCCACCGCATAAATATGCGGAATATTTGTCTGAAAGTTTTCATTCACGGGAATGCGCCCGCTCTCCTCAAAGGCAATGCCGGCTTGTCCAAGGCACAGCTTCCCGATCTCCGGCGTGCGGCCAATGGCGCTTAAAACCGTGTCACAATCAAGGCTCAGGCCGTTTGTCGTTGTCACGGTCAGGCGGTCTGTTTTTTCAATTTCTTCAATGTCACAATTGAAATGAATGTGAATGCCTTGCGCGAGCATTTCATCGCGCAGGAAGGCGCGCAGATCATCATCGAAACCGTTTAAGAACATATCCTTGCGGTAAAGCAGGGTGACTTGCGCGCCCAGTCCATGGAAAATATGCGCGAATTCCACCGCGATATATCCGCCGCCCTGAATGACGATATGGTCCGGGAATTTTTCCAGTGAAAACATATCGTCCGAGACAAGCGCATGTTCCGCGCCTTTGAACGATGGATAGCGGGGCCGCCCGCCTGTCGCGATTAATATCTTATCGGCGGTGATCACCTGATCGCCGACCTGCATTGTGTTTGCATCAATAAAATGCGCATACTCATCGAACCGGGCCACGCCCGATTTATCAAGCATGGTTTGATAAATCCGGTTCAGGCGCGCAATTTCCGTGTCCTTGTTTTTGATCAGGGTCGGCCAGTCAAATTCCGGCTTTTCCGCTTTCCAGCCATAGCCGATGGAATCAACGAAATCCGCGCCGAAATCGGCGGCATAGGCGAACAGCTTTTTAGGCACACAGCCGATATTGACGCATGTTCCGCCGTAAAACCGCCCCTCGGCAATGCCGACTTTCGCGCCATGTGTCGCGGCAATGCGCGCGGCGCGCACCCCGCCCGATCCGGCCCCGATGACAAAGAAATCGAAATGTGCATCACTCATTGATCTGTCCCTTTACCCAGCGGCGATGTAGCCATAACCATTGATCGGGCCGGTCCGCAATCCATTCTTCAAGCAAGTCAT
>CAYSGL010000208.1:0-3341 GCA_964430725.1 uncultured Pseudobdellovibrionaceae bacterium | reverse complement strand
GGTTCCGGACCCCCGCCTCACGCGTATAATACCGGATCAAGTCGCGGATGGCCGCATCGGAAATGGAAAACTCGCCTTTTTTCAAGCCGGCCGCATCCGTTTGTTTTTTCAACAGGTGGCGGCGGACAATCTGCAGCTTTTCATCTTCCGTATATCCCGACAGACGGATGATTTCCATCCGGTCAAGCAAAGGTTGCGGCATGCGCAGGCTGTTGGCGGTACAAATGAACATGACATCCGATAAATCATAATCCAATTCCAGATAATGATCGTTGAACGTCGTATTTTGTTCGGGGTCCAGCACTTCCAGCAACGCCGACGACGGATCGCCGCGCCAGTCCTGACCCAGCTTGTCGACTTCATCGAGCAGAAAGAGCGGGTTCGATGTCTTGGCTTTTTTCATGCCCTGAATGACTTTACCGGGCATGGCACCAATATAGGTACGGCGGTGGCCGCGAATCTCGCTTTCATCGCGCACGCCGCCTAGTGACATACGAACGAAGTTGCGGTTCGTTGCCTTGGCGATCGAAGCCGCCAAAGATGTCTTACCGACGCCAGGCGGCCCGACAAGGCACAGGATCGGCCCCTTGACCTTTCCTGCACGCTGTTGCACAGCGAGATATTCAAGAATGCGCTCTTTAACCTTTTCCAGGCCGTAATGATCCTTATCGAGAATTTTTCCCGCTTCTTTAATGTCTTTTTTCACGCGGGACCGCTTGTTCCAAGGCACACCAAGTATCCAGTCGAGATAGTTGCGCACAACCGTCGCCTCTGCCGACATGGGCGACATTTGTTTGAGTTTCTTTAACTCGCCCTTCGCCTTGTCGCGCGCTTCTTTGGACAGTTTTGTTTCTTCTATTTTCTTTTCAAGCTCGGCGAGTTCGTTGCCCGCGCCCTCCTCGCCGTCATTCAGCTCCTTCTGAATCGCCTTCATCTGTTCGTTCAGATAATATTCGCGCTGGGTCTTTTCCATCTGGCGCTTGACGCGGTTGCGGATACGTTTTTCAACCTGCAAAACGCCGATCTCGCCTTCCATGTGTGCAAAGATCTTCTCAAGCCGGTCCGACGTATTGGGCAGCGCCAGTAATTCTTGCTTGTCTTCGATTTTTAACGCCAGATGCGAGGCAATCGTATCGGCCAGCTTTGCCGGTTCGTTAATCTGGTTAACGGAAACAATCACCTCAGGCGGTATTTTTTTATTGAGCTTCACATATTGTTCAAACTGCGCCATCGCTGCACGCGCCAGAGCTTCCATTTCCTCAGAGACAGGGGATGCGTCAATCACCGGCTTTATATGGGCTTGCAAGTACGCTTCGTTATCAAGGTATCGCGATATATGTACACGCTCCAGTCCCTCGACCAGAACCTTGACCGTCCCATCGGGCAGCTTTAACAGCTGCAATACCGAACCGACCGTCCCCACGCTGTGCATATCTTCGCCTTTGGGGTCGTCTTCGGTGGGGCTTTTTTGCGTGACCAGCAATATTTTCTTATCGCCGCCCATCACGGCTTCGAGCGCCTTGACGGACTTCTCGCGCCCGACAAACAGCGGCACGATCATATGCGGAAAAACCACAATATCGCGCAGCGGCAGGACCGGCAGTTGTTGATTGTCTTTGGAACTTCCCAATAGCATGTTCGTTATCTTTCACCCGTATATATTCAATCACAGCCTATCATATCACATGGCCCCTAAGGGTTAACAAATCAAGACCGTCTTCCAAAGCAAAAGCCCCGTATTTCCGAGGATCACGGGGCCCGCTAAAAATATTATGGTAAGCCAATTGTTAAAATGGCCTATTTTTTGTCTTCCTTGCCGATTTCGGCACGCGATTCAACCACATGGTCGATCAAGCCGAATTTTTTCGCTTCTTCGGCGGACATGAAGTTATCGCGGTCCATCGCTTTTTCGATATCAGCGAGCTTGCGGCCCGTATGCTTCACATAGACTTCGTTCAGCTTCGCGCGCAGACGCAATATCTCGCGGGCCTGAATTTCAATGTCGGATGCCTGTCCGCGTGCGCCGCCGCTTGGCTGGTGAATCATAATCCGCGCATGGGGTAAGGAATAGCGCTTGCCTTCAGCACCCGCCGTCAGAAGCAAAGACCCCATCGAGGCGGCCTGACCGATACACACGGACGAAACTTTCGGCGTGATATATTGCATCGTGTCATACATCGCCATACCCGCCGTCACCACGCCGCCCGGCGAGTTGAGGTAAAAGGAAATATCCTTGTCCGGATTTTCCGATTCAAGAAACAGCAATTGCGCGCAGATCAAGGTCGAAACCTGATCGTTCACTTCGCCGGTCAGGAAGATAATACGCTCCTTAAGCAGGCGGGAATAAATGTCAAAGGCGCGCTCGCCACGGTTGGTCTGCTCGATGACAGTCGGTACAAGGTAGCTGTCATAGACTTCTAGGGGGTCGCGTTCACTCATAAAGGTCATGGAACTCTCGTCAGGTCAGGTGTTTGAATCAATTCAATAAACCGTATCGCCCCGCGCCCGTAAGTTCAAGCGTTCTCTATAAGGCTTTACATTTCACAGGACGCGGGCTATTTATATACATAACTTAAAAAAATGGTGGAGAAAATGAGCCTGCTGGACCAAGAACAAGAGCATGACCGCGTTGTGCAACAAGAAATGGATGATCTGGTAAAAAATATCACGGGCGGGGTCCTCTTCATATACACAGACCCATCGGGCGCATATTATTTTGGCGGGAATACTGGTCTAGGTGATTTCACAATAAGACCTGTACAACAGCCACATAAAATTGAGGCGATAAATCGCCTTATGGAGCAAGGGGACCTCATCAAGGGTGAACAGAAGTACGTGCATAACGTGCGCGGCCCTCTCACACGGATGCACCATATTTCCCAGCCTCCCTGCCAGAACGAAAAACCGGGCGCCCCTTCTCCTTGATACGATGTTTTCCGGCGAATACAAAAGGCCCCTTTCGGGGCCTTTAACTACCTAACGTAAGGGAATATAGGAAGCGTCATAGGCGGTTTTCCTGAGCGTCCGGGCATGGAGTACCATCCATTACCGAGCTGATCGACTGTAGGCAGTTCCTGTTCTACCAATTCCGACAAGTTTGGCCCGAAGAATAAAGAATGTTTATCCCAAGCACGGCACAATGCTACCGTACGAAACGCTTTTGCCTGCAACAACTCTCTCTCGTTATTACTAATACATATAGCAGTTGCAAAAAAATGATCTTGTGCGTCCTTTACAAATCCCTCCCCCCGTTCATTCGGCTTATACGTGCTAAAAGCCGATGTAACCACCGCTACCGGATGCGTTACAATACCAGTGGTATATTCTAAACCAGCAACGCT
>CAYSGL010000207.1:0-3356 GCA_964430725.1 uncultured Pseudobdellovibrionaceae bacterium | reverse complement strand
GCCAACAAACCGTCCAGCTTCCCGGCCTCTTCAAGCGCGTGAAGATCATCGCATCCGCCGATGAGCTTATCGTTGATGAAAATCTGCGGCACGGTACGCGGACCGCCCGTACGCTCGACCATTTTCGCCCGCGCATCCTCGTCACCCGTAATATCATATCCGGTATAATCGACATCCTTGGCATCCAGCAACGCCAACGCGCGGCGGCAATAAGGGCACGTTGTCCAGTAATAAATTTCAACCTTGGCGGCCATGATGCATCCTTTCTATTTTTATAGATAGATAGCGCATTCCATCCCCCTTGTCATCCCGACGGAGCGAAGCGATTGGAGGGATCTTTCATCTATCGTATATACAAGATCCCTCGACTTCGCTCGGGATGACATTTATGGTGCGGTTATGAGAACAAAGGCTTTGATTATCGGCGGCGGCATGGCGGGATTATCCCTTGGTCTGCTGCTCGCGCGCGCCGGATTGGATACGGTTCTGGTCGACACGGACAAGATACAAAAACTGGCCGATGTGACACCGTCCAGCCGGACAGTCGCGCTCATGGCCCCCTCAATCAACGTCCTTAAAGCCTGCGGTATCTGGGAAACGGTCGCGCGCTTCGCCACGCCAATGCGCGCCATGCGGCTGATTGACGATAACAGGCAACCACCGGTACGCGTCACGTTTCACGCAACCGAAGCGGGACTGGAAGCGTTCGGCCATAATATTCCCAATGACATGCTCCGCGCGGCCCTCGCCGAGGCGGTGCAGCAACAAGAACGACTTACCTATTTCGCCCCGGCGCGTCTGCGTGATTACGCTGTCCATGCAAATGGCATCTCGGCCACACTCGACAATGGCACCAGCATCGAAGCCGACCTGATCATCGGGTGCGACGGACGAAAGTCCATCGTGCGCGACAAGGCAGGCATAAAATCGCGCACACATGATTACGGCCAAATGGCCATGACGTGTCTTATTTCTCATTCAAAAGCGCACGACAATACATCGACCGAACATCATCGACCCGGCGGCCCTTTCACATTTGTGCCAATGACCGGCAAACAATCGAGCGTTGTCTGGGTCGAAAAAACTGACGATGCAAAAGACTTTATGGCCATGTCCAAGCATGCCGTTGAACGCACATTGCAAGACAGATCGAACGGATTGCTCGGTGAAATAAAATTGGACGGCAACCTGCAAGGCTGGCCCCTCATGCTCTTGCAAGCGGAAACCATTACCGCCCCCGCGTAGCCATTGCCGCCGAAGCCGCCCACGTCCTTTCGCCCATCGGCGCACAAGGATTGAACCTGTCCTTGCGGGACGTTGCGGCTCTGGCTGAAACACTGGTCGATGCCGCGCGACTTGGCGAGGATATTGGCGGCGAGCTGGTGTTGAAAAGATACGAGAAGCGCCGATCGCTTGATCTGGAAACGCGCGTGCGCGGGGTTGACCTTTATAATCGCGCTGTCGGCAACGATATCGGCTTTATCGCATCCCTGCGCCGTTTCGGTCTTATTACGCTTGATAAATTTACGGCCTTAAAACTATTGGCGATGCATCAGGGACTGCTTCCCGCCCTTGATCACAGCCGACTGCTGAAAGGTCAGGCATTGTAACCCTTGGCCACACGTGAAAGCGTCAATACATTCACCTGCCCCGCCCCCGCACCCAGCAAAACCTTCGTACATTCATTCACTGTTGCGCCGGTCGTCAAAACATCGTCAATCAAAAGGATATTTTTTCTCTTGATTTTATCCTTATACTTTTCATGTACGCAAAAGGCATTTTTGACATTCCGTGTTCGCGCATCCGGGGATAAATGCCCCTGTACCGGCGTTGCCCGCGTCCGGCGCAAGGCATCGGGCAGCACCGTTTTTTTCATCGACCGGCCAATCCCGTAGGCCAGCAACGCCGCCTGATTATACCGTCGCCGTAACAAACGCCAGCGATGCAGCGGGACAGGCAGGATATAGTCCGCATCCGCAACCAACGCAGCCCCCGTCCGCACCATAAACGATGTCAGGGCGGGAACGCTCTCCAGCTTATCCCCGTGTTTGAAAGCCAGAATCAGCTCGCGACTGGCATCATCATAAACCAGTGCACTCCGCGCCTGCGAAAAGACGGGGGTGGTCGCGCTGCAAGCCGCGCACAGTGCGCCATCATCCATGGTAAAGTTAAACGGCATGCCGCACGCATGACAACAAGGCGGCTCGATGAAATGAAGGCTCGCCCAAACAGGCGGTGCTATCAGGCCTGCCGCTTCGACGATCTCGCCGCTGACGGGGCATCGTGGCGGTAACAGCCAGTCAAGGAGAATATTTTTCATTTTCAAACATTATGTATAATATTTTATCGATAATTATCTGTACTTTTTGCCCTAAAGATGACTAAATCTCAATCATCGGCATAATTGTTACAAAACAAAAAGGCACTTGGAATTAAACCAAGCGCATTGGGTAAAATGGCGGATATCGGTACGTTACGCGAACAACAGCGCCTCGCCTCGGCTCCCGTCGGGGGGGATGCCGACTCTGACCCCCTGAATATGGCTGCCGACCGCCGGCAATTATTAAATGCCCTCCCCAAACATCTGGTTCGTAAAGCCTGGTTCACAACGGCGCACCTGATCCTTGAACCCGGCGACATCGTTGCCGATATGGGATGTGGGTCCGGCGCGATCACCTCTGCCATGGCCGCCCTTAATCCGCGTCAGAATTTCATCGGAATCACCCCGCACGCAGATATATTGACCGCCGCACGCGAGAAATACAAGCTGCCTAACCTTGAATACCGTCTGGGGGATGTCCGCGACACGCTGTTTGCCGAAAACTCTCTTGATGCGATCGTCAACTCCTTCATGTTGCACGAGGTATATTCCGCCGCCGGCTGCAACGACTGGGCGGTTATCGAAACACTGGAAGCACAAATGCGCCAGCTGAAAAAAGGCGGACATCTGTTCCTGCGCGACCATGTGATGCCGGACGCAGAATTCGTCCTGATGGAGCTGCCCGACACTCCCAGCAGCGGGGATCATATCGCCGCCATGTCCGAGGCGGACCTGCTGATCCATTATGCAGAAGAGGCCCGCACGCGGCATGCCTCTAATTATCGCGGCTTTTATCTGGAAGAGCTGCCTGCCCGCTTCCCACGTACGCGCCTGTTCCGCGTTCCGGCAAAATGGGCGCATGAATTTATCTTGCGCAAGGACGACCGCGATATCTGGGAACAAGAGCTGTACAAGGAATATACTTTCTTTACCGAACGCGAGTTTCGCTGGACCATGCGCGGCATGGGGGCACGCGTGCTCTATTCCGCCCCCCATTGGGATGAGCAGATCGTCCGCAAGCATTTCGATAAAAAAT
>CAYSGL010000206.1:2029-3372 GCA_964430725.1 uncultured Pseudobdellovibrionaceae bacterium | reverse complement strand
CTTTTATTTGAAACCTGTTTGTCTGAACACATGACAAAACAGACAGACCAGCTTTTTGATGAAATTTTGCGGGCGCGGACACGGGTATACCGCGCCGGGCAGCCCACACCCCTACAAGAAATTATTTCCAACGGCGATTACCGCATTCTGATCAAGCGCGAAGACCTTGGCCCCATCAACGCCTATAAATGGCGGGGCGGATATAATGCCGTCGCCGTCCACCACGAGCGAACCGGCTGCGACACAGTGGTCGCCGCCAGCGCCGGTAACCATGCACAGGGCGTGGCGCTTGCCGCAAAGAAGCTCGGCATCGATGCCAAAATTTTTATGCCGCTCTCGGCGCCGATGATGAAACAGCAATCGGTAAAACGGCATGGCGGCGATCATGTCGAGATCATATTGATCGGCGATACATATAACGAAGCCGCCGATGCCGCCAAGTCCTTGGCCGAAGAGAAAAACCTCACCTATATCCACCCGTTTGACGACATATACACCATGGCGGGACAGGCAACGATTGCCGATGAAATCATGCTATCGGGCGAAATTCCCGATATCGTCTTCCTGCAAATCGGTGGAGGCGGTATGGCGGGCGCCGTTTCGTGCTGGCTGAAAAAACATTATCCAGACATCAAGATCATCGGTGTTGAGGGCATTGATCAGGCTTCGATGCAGGCTTCCATCAAAGCCGGAAAACCCGTCACGCTGGATAAAGTCGATACGTTTTGCGACGGAACGGCGGTCACACGCCCCGGCGACCTGACGTTTAAAATCTGCCAAGAATATATTGACGAATTCATCACAGTCACGAACGAGGAAGTCGCCGCCGGCATTCAGCGCATGTGGGAATCGTCCCGCGTTATTCCTGAACCATCAGGCGCCATGGGGCTTGCGGGTCTTATTCAATACGCCGAAAATCATCCCGATGCGGTGAAAGGTAAAACATTGCTGTGCGTGTGTTGCGGGGCGAATATGGATTTCGGCAAGCTCGCCAGCATCGCGCAAAAATCAGCGATCGGCGCACACCATCGCCGTTATTTGCGGTTTCATCTCTCCGAAAAAAGCGGCAGCATGCTCGACCTGCTCGATCAATATTTCAAGGATATCAGCGTCTCGGAATTTCTCTATGGCAAGATCAGCGAGGACGATGCGTGGCCGGTCATTGCGCTCGAAGCCGATCCGCAAAAAATGGACGCGCTGGATGCGGCGCTAAAAAAAGCGGGCGTAGCGTTCGAGGATGTGACGATGGATGCCGACACGCGTTACCGTATTATTAATTACAATCCGGCACTGTTTAAGCATCCGCTGCTGATGCATATCCAGTTTCCCGAGCGCAAAGGGGC
>CAYSGL010000206.1:0-2019 GCA_964430725.1 uncultured Pseudobdellovibrionaceae bacterium | reverse complement strand
GCGCTGCGCGATTTCATGCGCAAAGTCTCGGAAACCGCGAATGTCTGCTATTTCAACTCTGCCTATTCCGGCGAGGCGATCGGGCGTTCATTGATGGGGTTTGAATTCAAGGATGAAGCGGCACGCGATGCGTTTTTGGATACGGTCAAGGACACCCCCGTCACCTGCCACCCCGTCGACCCCGCCACGGCAAAACGCATTTTGCAGGGTTAAGGCACGCAGTTGATTGTCGATTGTGAGCTCGGTGCGTATCCCAGTGTCGCCATATGCTGCGCGAGCTTTCTCTGGTAAGAACGGCTGGCCGCTTCATCTCCTTTTTGAGCCATGATGACGACACCATACAGAGCGTTTTCCGCCAGACCGAAGACAATTCGGCGGCGATCCAATAAGCGGCCGCTTTCACGTTCATACGCCTGCACGATCTGATCTTCCAGACACGGGCAGGTTTTTACAATATCGCTGATATCCTTCTCCGGAAAATTGTGATTGCACTCGGCAAAGTCCAAAACACCGCTGATCGCTCCATCCGCAAACAGTATATTCGACAAATTACAATCATTGTGACAGGGGATTGCATCGAAGGAATCAAAAATCCGGTGATATTCTTGTTCCAGAATGCCAATAGAGTGCAGGAGATCAGGGCGATTTACGGCTGCTTCCTTTAATTCGTCGAATGGTCCGCCCGTCCAAACAATCGGCGGGATGGCGGCCTCTGCCAAAGCCTGATGCAACCGCGCGATATGGCGCCCAAGATTGCCGCCCAATGCTTCACGGCCCTTTTCGTCCATTGCCGCTATCGTCTCCTGATCGATCGATCTGCCTTCCTTTTTGGTCATGCGCACCCACAGGGCGTGGCCGTCCTTGCCCGCCCGCATGTCGCTCGCTATCTCGCCATGCGCCAGAATATGCGGCACCAGAGTTCGTAAATCATCGCGCGAAGATAATGACGACAGGGCCTCTATTTCACGAAAAAATTTATCGCGGCCTGTCGTCATACCGCCGGATTCCGCTTTCACCAGCTTGATGACAGTGCCATCCGACAAATCGTACACGCGGCTCCACACCCCTTCGCCCAGAACCGGATGATACGCCAGATTAAAACTGTTAATATCAAAACTCATCAGCACGTCTTTTAACATATTCTATATAAACCGCAACATTACACCTTCCACCACACCGCCGGATGCGCTAAAACCCGCCCATGAGCGATGACAGTTTGGCCATAGCGCTGGAGGAAACACGGGTCGGGGATTATTTCGCCCTGCTGAAGCCACGCGTGATGAGCCTTGTGGTGTTCACCGGCTTTGCCGGCATGTGGGTTGCGCCCGGTTTTTCCGCCCTTCACCCCGTGATCGCCTTTACCGCGATTTTATGCCTGGCCATCGGCGCGGGCGCGGCGGGCGCGATCAACATGTGGTATGACCGCGATATCGACGCGGTGATGAAACGCACGCTGAACCGTCCTATCCCTGCCGGCAAAATTCCGCCGAGCGAAGCGCTGTCCTTTGGCATTATTCTCTCATTTTTTTCCGTCATGCTGATGGGCCTCGCGGTCAACTGGATGGCCGCCGCTATCCTCGGCTTTGCCAATATCTTCTATGTGGTGATCTACACCATGTGGCTGAAACGCAGCACACCGCAAAATATTGTCATTGGCGGCGCGGCGGGGGCGTTCCCGCCGATGATCGGCTGGGCCGCCGTGACGGGCGATATCACATGGGCGTCGGTTGCGTTGTTCGCGATTATCTTTGTCTGGACGCCGCCGCATTTCTGGGCGCTATCGCTGTTCGCCAACGAAGATTACAAGCGCGCGAACATCCCGATGATGACCGTGATCGCGGGCGAAAAAGCCACAAAAATACAAATGATCGCCTATTGCCTCATCCTTGTACCGCTGTCTATCAGCCCGTACTGGCTGGGTATTGCAGGCGTGGGATACGGTATCGCGGCGTTTATCCTCAGCACGTTCTTTTTATATACCTCTGCGCGGGTTTTGCTGGATAAAAGCCTCAAAAGCGC
>CAYSGL010000205.1:0-3382 GCA_964430725.1 uncultured Pseudobdellovibrionaceae bacterium | reverse complement strand
GCCTATCGGGATATGCCTGATAATATATGCCGCCGGGATTTTGCGCGGCGCATTGTAACCGATCTTATGCCGAAAATCGTAAGGTCTGCCGAACCGCATCAGATGACGACGCAGATTTTAGAGGATTTGTATAAGCTGGCGGAAGATAAAGACGCTCTTGCCGAAAGTCTGCAGACGGCTGTGACAGCTTATCCCGATCTGGCCCATCACTTTTATAAGGCGGTTCTTTTTGCTGACGGGTTGAATAAACACCGTGATTGGCGGGCCTATATGCTGGCTCTGAATGGACGCGCGCCTGACGCTCCTTAAGCCTTTCTAACCACCGTAGCGCATCAATTCATGCCCGTTTTGGTCCATCCAGCCTTTGCCGCCGTCATAGTCGCGGCTTAAATCTTCGCACACCGCCCAAAAATTGGCCGAGTGGTCCATATGGACCAGGTGGGCGACTTCATGGGCGACCACATAGTCGATTGCCTTCATCGGGGCGAAAATCAGCCGCCAGCTAAAACAGATGCGACCGTCCTCGCCGCATGACCCCCAGCGGCTGACCGTATCTTTGACCTGAACCTCGGCGATGCGGCGGCGGATCAGGGCGGCTTTTTCATGGGCCATGACGTCCAGCCGGCGGCGCGCTTCGTCCATCAGGAAACGGCGGAGGCGCATGGTCGGGTCTAGCTTGTTCGTCGTGACGATAATTTCGTCTTTTCTCAGCTGGATATCGGTGAATCTTAAAGCAGGATTGTAGAGGACGACTATCCGTCGGTCCTTGCCGAAAACAGGCAGGATTGCGCCATCTTTGAACGCGATAGGGCGCGGCAGCGTGCGGAGTTTTTCGCGAATCCATTCCTGATTTTCCTCGGCAAACCGGAAAGCGGCACGCAAGGACGCGCGTTGCGGCACGACGAGGAGCATGTGGCGGGTTTTGGGATCAAGGCGCAGGGCCATGCGACGCGCCCGCCGCGAGATGTTGATCTTCAGGCGCGGGGATATATCAGAAAATGGATAAGCCGTTTCCTGTAAGGTGTTGGTTTTAGATACAGTTTTCCCGTCAGGGCGTAGGCGTCCACGCCCTGCCTGAAGCGGTTTTGCCCGTCCCATGCAGTCCTCTAGGTAATCAAATAAGCTGTACAATACCATTTTATAGCGCCTGAAAATTACATGGCAAGGGGCAAATGATGGGTCTGAAAAACTATTTTATAATAGCCTGATTCGACAGGGTAATTACGCATTGAATTTTTATTTTTAAGTTACGTAAATACACTTGTGCGCCGCAGAATTCTTTGGTTTTCTGGGATCGGAAGGCTTTTTACAGAGTGCTGCGCGAGTTCCTGTTACGCGTCTTCTTTGCCTTCTTGAACAAAGGTGCCGCCTGTACGTTCGCGTTCCTTCAGCCAGCGTTTGACGGCGGCCACGCCATGTGTGTCGCGGTTGAAGCGATCGGGCGCGATATCGGGCGTTTTTTCAAGATCGGCGGCGGGAATCGGGTCGACATCCGGTTCCCACAGGCGGATGAAATGGCGCAGACGCGGCATAATCTGGGTACGCCAGCGGCGACCGTTAAAAATCCCGTAATGCCCCGTTTGCAGCTGGAACAGGTGATATTGCTTTTTCTGGCTGAGTGAATAGCACAAATCGTGCGCGGCGGTAGTCTGGCCGCGCGATGAAATATCGTCCAGTTCGCCTTCAATGGTGAAAAGGGCGGTTTTTTCAATAGCTTCCGGCTTTACGGACACCAACTGGCCTGTCAGCGGATCGCGCCATTTCATTTTGCCGCGCGGCAGAAGGTGGCGCTGGAACACCACATCGACGGTTTGCAGGTAGAATTCCGCCGTAATATCCATAACTGCGTTATATTCGTTGTAGAACAGGCGGTGGCTTTCGGCAGAAGACCCATCACCCGCGATCAGATGTTGGAAGAAATTCATGTGCGATCCGACATGGCGGTCGAGATTCATACTCATAAATCCCGATAATTGCAGAAAGCCGGGATATACCTTGCGGAATGCGCCGGGATAATAGGCGGGAACGCTCTGTACGACGGCATTCTCGAACCAGGACAGGGGGCGTTGCTCGGCCAGTTCGTTGACGGCGGTTTTGGACAGGCGCGTATCGATCGGGCCGCCCATCAGCGCCATGGATTTTGGCTGGTTTGGGTCGTTGTCGGCCGCCATCAACGCAATGGCGGCAAGCACCGGTACGGCCGGTTGACATACGGCGATGACATGCGTGTCGGGTCCCAGCAGGGAGAGAAACTCGCGGATATAGGTGATGTAATCATCAAGGTCGAATTTGCCGTCCTTCATCGGGACCAGACGGGCGTCGATCCATTCGGTGATATAGACATCGTGATGCGGCAACAGCGCCTTGACGGTGCCGCGCAGGAGCGTGGCGAAGTGCCCCGACATGGGGGCGACAATCAGGACGCGGGGGTCCTTGCGGCGTGTGGCGCGTTTGAAATGGGTCAATTGGCAAAAGGGTTTTTCAACGACGGCCTCGGTTTTAACGGCCACGTCCTTGCCATCAATCTGGGTTTTATCGAGCATCCAGTCTGGCTGTCCGAAGCGGCGCGTCACGCGTTCGAACAATTCGCCGCTTGCTGCGAGTGTTTTTCCCATGGGGGTGTATGAGAGCGGATTCCATGGGTTGCTGAAGACCATCTGCGCCGTTTCCGCCATCAGGCGGGCAGGGGTGATCATGGCATGCTGAATGTCGTAAATATGGTAAAGCAAGGATCAATCCACCAAATCAAGGCGAACTTTTATGCGATCTATGTCATTTTCCAAGGAAGCAATCGCCCGTTCCTGACGTAGAAGATCACCGCGCAAACCGTGCATCTCTTCTCTCATGGAAATCATGGAATCACGCATATCGCGAATATCCCCCCTTGTCGCCTTGCTATCGGCCTGAAGGGTTTTAAGGATTTCCAGCATCAGCTCGTTGGTCGCTTTTTCACTCATGGGAACATTATCTCATAAAGGTCGCGTTTGTTGCAATGCAAAATAGAATATAGAATACCCCGCAGGATAGGCAAGGGGGCCGAACCGGAGTAAACTGTGCCTATGATAGAATTTTTTCAGATCCTGCATAGCTATATTTTTGATCAGGCGCGCCTGCCGGTGGGTGCGGCGGCGCTGGTGATCGCGGCGATTGGCGGACTATTGACCGGCGCGCTGGGGAATTTCGCCGGGCCGTTTTACTGGCGCGTGATCGACTTTTTGTTCGGAACGATGGGCGGTAAGATGGATAAACCGGGGCGGACCGTTGGTGATCTGGCCATGCGCGGCTTTATCCTGTGTGCGTTTGTAATGGCTTTTTCGTTCCTGATCGGGCGGGCGGCGCACTATGCCTCTGTCATGTGGCCGGATTACAGACTTCTGGAAAC
>CAYSGL010000204.1:1574-3399 GCA_964430725.1 uncultured Pseudobdellovibrionaceae bacterium | reverse complement strand
GTTAGGTATTTGAAAATATTGAAAAAACAGCGTTTCTGCGGTAAAGGAAAAAAAACTTGCAATCGCCAGCGTGATTGCTAATCTCCCCCCAGTTTTGAAAACAGTAAACTTAAAAGGAAGGATAGCGCGATGAGCGATATTGCAGACCGCGTAAAGAAAATTGTCATCGAGCATTTGGGCGTTGACGAAGCAAAAGTAACCGAAAGCGCGAGCTTTATCGACGATCTCGGCGCTGACTCGCTGGATACGGTCGAGCTGGTTATGGCTTTTGAAGAAGAATTCAAAGTTGAAATTCCGGATGATGCCGCTGAAAAAATTCAGACAGTTGGCGATGCCGTGAGCTTCATCAAGGAAAATGCCGGCGAGTAATTGCGCTGGCTCAGACCTGAGTTTTAGAAGCACCCTTATGAGCGCCCCAGCGTTTGAAGGGTGTTTTCTTTTGGATTTTTGAGGTAAAAGGAAAGATATGAGACGGGTCGTTGTTACAGGCATGGGTATGGTCACGCCGTTGGGTGTGGGGGTGGCGCATAACTGGGAGCGCCTGACGCGCGGGGATTCGGGGATCGCGAAGATTACCGAGTTCGATGCGTCGGACATTGCCTCGCAGATCGCAGGCCATGTTCCTAAAACCAAGGATGCCGCGCCAAAAGACGGCGCGTTCAACGTCGATCTGTTCGTCGAACCCAAAGAGCAAAAGAAAATGGATACGTTTATCCATTTTGCCATGGCCGCTTCGCAAGAGGCGGTAAAAGATTCTGGCTGGGTTCCTGCCAATGAAGAAGATGCGTGCCGAACGGGTGTGTTGATCGGTTCTGGTATTGGCGGCCTTGGTACCATGTACGAGACATCCATCACGCTGCATGAAAAAGGCCCGCGCCGCATTTCACCGTTTGCGAATCCGGCCATGCTGATCAATCTTGCCTCGGGTCATGTGTCGATCAAGTATGGCTTTAAGGGGCCGAATCATTCGGTCGTCACGGCTTGCGCCACGGGATCGCATGCAATCGGCGATGCCGCACGTCTGATTATGCTCGGCGATGCCGATGTGATGGTGGCAGGCGGCACGGAAGCCGCCGCTGGCCGCCTTGGTGTTGCAAGCTTTGCCGCTGTGCGTGCGTTGTCCACGGGATATAACGATCGTCCAACAGAAGCCTCACGCCCGTTCGATGAGGGGCGCGATGGTTTTGTTATCGGCGAGGGTGCGGGGATCGTCGTTCTGGAAGAATACGAACATGCGAAAAAACGTGGTGCCAAAATCTATGCCGAAATTATCGGCTATGGCATGTCGGGCGATGCCTATCACATGACCAGTCCCGCCGAAGACGGCGATGGCGGATACCGCGCGATGAAGGCGGCGCTGGGCAAGATCGGTGTCAATCCCGACGAGATCGACTATATCAACGCGCACGGCACGTCGACGCCGGTGGGCGATGGGATCGAATGTACGGCGGTGCGCCGCCTGTTTACGAATTCTTTGGACACGTTGTCCATGTCCTCGACCAAGTCGGCGATCGGCCACTTGCTCGGCGCGGCGGGCGCTGTCGAAGCGATTTATTCTATTCAGGCGATCAATACGGGCATTTTGCCGCCGACGCTTAATCTTGAAAATGTGCTCGAAGCGGGCAAGGGTATCGACCTTGTGCCGAAAGTTGCGAAGGAGAAAAAGGTGAAAACCGTTCTTTCAAATTCGTTCGGATTCGGCGGCACCAATGCCTCGCTGGTTATGCGGGCGGTTTAAGATCTGATGAAAATTTTTCTCTTGCTGTTGTCTGTTCTGGCGCTGGTCGGCGCGGCGGCGGCGGTTTATGCGGGTATTTCGGTCAGG
>CAYSGL010000204.1:0-1564 GCA_964430725.1 uncultured Pseudobdellovibrionaceae bacterium | reverse complement strand
TATCCGAAGAAAAAATCGTCCTGATCGAACGCGGTAGCGGCGTGTCCGTCATCGCCGCAAAGCTGGAATCCGAAAGGGTGATCGATAATCCTTTTCTTTTTAAAATCGCGGCGCGCCTGACCGACAAGCACGGTTTTCTTAAAGCGGGTGAATATCAGTTTCCCGCCGCTGTGCCGATGGCCACAGTGATGGAGATGCTGCATAATGGCGATACATATGACCGCGCGATTACGATTGCAGAGGGCCTGACGAGCTGGCAGGTGGTGCAGCGTCTCAATGCGGTCGAGCAGTTGGAAGGGGAACTGGTTGATATACCCGAAGAAGGCTCTCTTCTGCCCGAAACCTATCATTTTATGACGGGCGATACGCGCGCTGCCAAAATTGCCGAGATGCAAGCGGCGATGACCAGAACCATCGATGAGTTGTGGGAAGGGCGCGCGGAAAATTTGCCGTTTGATACAAAGGAACAGGCAATTATCCTCGCCTCTATCGTCGAAAAGGAAACGGGCGTCGCAGAAGAACGCGAGCGGGTCGCGGGCGTGTTCGTCAATCGTCTGCGGCTGGGTATGCCGCTGCAG
Organism: uncultured Pseudobdellovibrionaceae bacterium; assembly: GCA_964430725.1. Lineage (GTDB taxonomy): Bacteria > Pseudomonadota > Alphaproteobacteria > Micavibrionales > Micavibrionaceae > CAYSGL01. The sequence continues at coordinate 986 of CAYSGL010000204.1, read as the reverse complement.
ACTGATCCGACCGTGATTTATGCGATTACCAAGGGGAAAATTCAAGAAGGCGGACAGGGGCCGCTGGGCCGCCGCCTGCTGAGTAAGGATCTGCAAACAGATTCGCCCTATAACACATACAAGAATGCCGGATTACCGCCAGGCCCGATCGCCAATCCGGGACGGGCCGCGATTGCCGCAACCCTTAACCCCGAAGAGCATAATTATATTTACTTTGTGGCGGATGGGACCGGCGGCCATGCTTTTGCCCGTACACTGGCCGAACATAATGCCAATGTCGCCAAGTGGCGGCGCGTGCGCAGCCAGTAATTACCGGTTATCGGTGATATCGCCGCCATCTTTGGTGCGCGGACGGGAAACGCCGCCGCCCAGCCCCAGATTCATCGCCGGAGCCAGTGTGTAATGCGGCATATGTTCGAAGTCGCGCTGGCGGGCCAAGGCAGGAGAGAATTTAAGGGATCGGACATCGTCGCCGCCCAGAATGCCCGATAGCGTGCTCTCGTCAGCCAGATCGTCACGGTGAATGGGCTGGGCGAAATTGCTGTTGCGCAGAAATTGTTCAAAACCGGACACGTTGCGATGGGTTTTAATCGCAGGTCGGACCCCCATAGGCGCCCCATACGGATCATTCAAATAGACCAGCGGTATTTCCAGCGCATCGACATATAAGCCATCCTGCACACAGCCGATAAACAGGCTGTGATCGGTCAACAGCTTTTTGATGAAGCGCTCTTCGACCTGAATGTTCAGGGTTAACGCATTCGCGCCATGCGGATATTCAATGGTGATGTCGCGCATCAAGGCATCGAAAATCGCCCCGACCGGCTCGCCTTTTAGAGGTTTGCTGCATAAGAGGCCGCTTTGTCCGCTCTTTCCAACCAGAAGATCTATATTCATCTTTAAAAAACCTGTTCTTTTTTGCGCGTCGCCGCTACCTTATCAGGCGGGCCGCCTTCCGCACAAATTAACCGGAATTATTCAATGAT
>CAYSGL010000203.1:0-3400 GCA_964430725.1 uncultured Pseudobdellovibrionaceae bacterium | reverse complement strand
CATATAACTAGATATATAGATACTTAGATATTAGTCAAGCCTATTTACTTTTCTTCTACCTCAAGAAAACGGAAAGCCGCCTTCATCTGACTAATCTCACGCGACGGTAGCTTGAGCTTTTTGGCCAGCTCTGCCCAATCGCGCACAGCGTTAATCACCTCGCCAATAATCACATTGGCTCTTCCTTCATCTACACGAAATACAGGTGCAACGCTCCGCACCAGATCAAGGCTCTGGCTGTTGTCTTCCTTGGATATATTGAGCGCAAGCCCACCACCTGTCGCAACAGGGTTGATATCGTAGGCTGGGGACAATACCCAGCCGCCATCGCGCAATAAAAAGCCGTGATTGCGCAAATGATCGTCTGTGTTCGATACGCAAATGTAAAAGACAATGCGCCGCCATAGCTGCTCCAGATCTCTATTAGCCTCAGCGCCGTGCCGCATCAAGAATTCAGCCAGATCAAGGTAGCTGACACCAGTATCCCCGCCATCGCCATCTTGCTTGCCCAGCAACGTCATAGCCGATGCGAAATGCACACGCTCGCCACTTTCTGTCCGGTCAAAACGCTTGCTCAAGAATGTATCGTATTCACCTGAGAAATTACGTATGTCTGATTGTACGGTTTCAACGCCTGCCGCTTGCGCCAGCTGATAAACCAGATATTCCCATCTGCCAATATTGATTTCATCACGGCGGCTGGGGAATTTGGCAATCCATGGATGACCATGCTCGTCAAGCACACTGGCTTTCGGGCGTGCGCCGCCAAGAGAACCGCCTGGCGCGATCAGCATTTTCAGCCAGTTCATATAATCTTTGTCGTTTTCCGCATCCTGGCGTTCCAGCTGTAAGCTGGCGTACTCCAAATCGCGCAGTTTCGCCCATGGGGGCGCAGCCATATCAGCCTGATTGTCAAGAAACGGCCCGTCTTCGGAAAGGCGGAAACGCAACGCGCCCATCCGGTGACCATCATAAACGCCAAGCAGGTAGTCAGACCCCATCAACGTGTGAATATCGCGGTCTTCAGCTTTGGCTTGCTGCGCTTCCCGACGCTGCATCAAAACACGCCCCCAACGGTCGGGTGAGGAGTCAAGGAAAAGACCAAAATTATCATGCCCATCCCGCGCATATTGCGGGCCAGTAAAAAGGCCAAGGTTAGGGTCAAGTACGAGAGCGTGAGGGGATTTCAACCATGTCGGGGCATATTCGAATGAAAAGATTTCTTTCCCGCGTGATGGCGCAGCATACAGCATACCCATGACGACAGGCTCCGCCATGCCCTGCCAATGGGCGCAAACCTGAATCGATTTTTGCGTTTGGCGTTTGGCACTCATGATTTTTTCCGTTTCGCTACGCGTTCTTTTGTATGCGTCAGGTTAGCATCTTGGAGTTTGCGACCAAGCGGATCATCCTGCCCAATCAGCAATAAGTCTTTTTCAAGCCCCAGGCTAAAGAGGACGCTGGCATACGCGCCCAGTGTTACGCCGCTGTCACCGTTTTCTACTTTACGCAGGGTCACGCGATTCATGCCCGCGCGTTCGGCCAGCATCACGGTCGTGATCTTGCGGCGCAACCGCGCCAGCTTGATATTCTCCCCCAGCGTTTTCAGGATATCCTCCAACGTGGGCGGTAAAGGGGCTGTTTTCCTTGGCATTTCTAATTCTCTAATGGTTACTATTAGGTTCATTACCAGTTATTATTGTATATAATAGTAACCATTGAGTCAATGGAATTCTACTAAATCTGATTTAATCAGTAATTTCAATCAAAACCCCACCTGGATCAAAGCCTTCACATTCAAACCCCGCGCGGGAATGAGGGTATCCACGCTGGTTAGAGACAATTCTTGTTGAGCCTAATGTCTGGTCATCGCACTCATGGGTATGGCCGTATACCCACAGATTGGGCTGATATTTTTCTATGACCTCGATCATATCCAGAGAATTGAAGGCCGGCTGTAAGGGACTGGCGCGATACTGTGTGTTTGGATTAATGACTGGCGCATGATGTGAGATAACGACCTTCGGCTGCTCTTTGTTTTCTTCAAACCAGCTGATGAGCTTGGTTTTGAAAAGATTATGAAGCAAAACAGAATCTTCGGGACGGAAGAATGCATCCTTGCTTGTCCTGATTAATTGAAAATCGTTCATTTGCTGACGCGCCGTCATCATCGCGTTTGGGTTACCGCTATTAAAATCCGTCCACATCGTACCGCCGAAGAAATGTACCCCATCAATCGTGACCTGCTCGTCCTGCAGGAAGTGTAAGTGCGGATAATCGACAGCCCATGCCTGAAATCGCGCAATATCATCCTGCATCGGTGTGCGCGTATAAAACTCGTGATTGCCAGCAACATATAAAATCGGCTTGCACCACGATCTTACAATTTCCTCAAGCGGTGAGAAATCAGCGAAGGTGATAATATCACCTGACAAAATCATCACATCAGCAGTGCTTTCATCTGGCGCATCGAAGGGCTTGCCAAACTCTAAATGTAAATCACTGAAACAAATTATCTTCATTATTACCTGCCTGCAATTAAGCTACTGCTCGGCCAACATATCGTCCGTAGTCAGAGCCGGATGGATCAACATACAAGGTTTCGCGGCTAGGGCATACCAGCGCAATAGCTTGTTTGATATTATCTTGATAACCGCCTTTGCCTGCCAGCCATTCACGTTTTGCAAGCGGGCGGGCGATAAAGGCGTTGTATTCGGCTTCGGTCATTTCTCGCGTTTCAGATACTTGGGTGGGGATAGCCTCACCACAATCAGGGCGGCTACCTGTTTCAATCTCGTGCCAGTCGACTGGCTTGCGGGCGTAAACAACTTTTATAATTTCTCTGGCCATTTTTAAATCTCCAACGCTTGGGTTTCAATGCCGAGGATGTCCGCCATCTCGCGTAGCTTCATGTGAGCCTGCTTCAACTTGGTGATATCGTGCGCGATAATTTGCTCCGGCATTTTGCGCTCGGCTGGCGACGGGTTATGAATGCGATTGGCAATCTGCATCATTGTGGCCACAATTTGCTCTTTGGCCGTGTAATAAGCGTCTGCGCGTTCTTGTCTGGTTTTATTCATCTTTTTGCCCTCCTTATGCATTGTTTTCTGGTGCGTGTTCGCCTTCTTTGAAAACGCTGTCGCAAATGCGTTGCAGGGATTCTTCGATCCCGCTGACGTCGCCAACATGGCCCCAATTAATGGTGTCTGGGTTGTTGTAAAAATGATCGTCGCAAGCCCCTTGCAAGCGGCGCAACATGGCGTCGATGTGAGCAACCTTGCGGATGTAAGCGTCAATGGCCTGTTCTTTTGTGTGGGTTTTCATGGTTTTTCCTTTCGTTACAACCACATGAACGCTTCATTCGCGGCACTTATCAAGCGAATAAGACCCAGAAATGATT
>CAYSGL010000202.1:1405-3450 GCA_964430725.1 uncultured Pseudobdellovibrionaceae bacterium | reverse complement strand
ATCAGATAGCAGTCCTCCCGGTCAGCGGCACGGGCCTGATGGGCCAGGACATTTTTACCACCACGCCGCTTAATACACCAGTGCCGTTTATCGGAACGCGAATTAGCGTTCCAGAACCCGCTGGAGAGATCATCGGCCGATGGCCCCTCATACACCCGCCGCCAGGGTTCGCCGCTTTCGTAATCATATTTTTCCAGCGCTTTGACCGCTTCGATGGTTTCCGCTTCGATATTGCTCATGGTCGCCCCGTCATCATCTGCGCCAGCGTCACATTTTCCAGCGCCACGCGCATCGCTTCGTTTACCGGGTCCCACTGCCCTTTGACCGCACAGGTTTTTTCGTGACAGCATCCGCCGCCGCTGGTCACGCAATCGGTTAATACGACCGGCCCCTCCAGCGCCGTAATGACACTGGCGATGCTGATATCTTCGGGGGTGCGCTCCAGCACATAGCCGCCATTGGCCCCGCGCACCGAAGCGATGACCGAGCCGCGCGCGAGCAGCTTCAAAACTTTGGCAACGGTCGGTTCGGGCAGGTTCGAGGCCACGGCCAGCCCCGATGCGGTCATCAACGCCCCTTGCCCTCGCGCCATTTCCGCGAGGATTACCACCGAGTAATCCGTCAGTTTCGACAATTTAATCATTATAAATCAGAGCCTTAAAAAAGGACTTAGTTCGTACCTTTTATATGCCCTGATTTGTCCCCTATATCAAGGGTTTTGCCCTGAAAAGGTTGTTTTTCGGCCCAAATCAGGCCGTTAAGCGGATGTAAAGATTATTACGCTAGGATGAGGATGGAGCAATAAAATGCCTTATGAATTTGATATTTCACAATTTAACGAACCGGCTGGCTCGGAAGTTACCCGCGAACAATTTATCGCTTTAGCGGTTGCCCGTGGTATTCCAACTCTCAGCCATTAAACGGGTTCTTCATATTCCGATCTTCGACCTCGATCACCCAGAGATCGGGATCACGGTTGCAAGCGCGCGCGATATATTCGTCCGCGCTTTTTTCGTCGGTCATTTCTTCTTTCAAGGCCGCCGTCCATAACAAATCTCCGTCCAGGTTGCGCTGCTGCGTTAACACCCTGCATTGCCCCGCCATGTCGGAAATTTTCAACAAGACCAGCCCGCCCGCTTTATCGCCGCGATTGACGACATATACGCCGACGCCCTGCGCGGATAGCTCGCGCATTTTGGCTTCGAGCCATAAATATGTTGGGATACGATCAGACATCGTAACCCCTCCCTCTCCCGCCGGGAGAGGGCAACGACGCTTCGCGTCGAAGACGCGGTAGCAAAGTGGGTGAGGGGATCATTAATGCGCCGGCGTATGACTGTGTTCGAACACCCAGCATTCAACAACCGTTTTCGCCTCGCGCGACGGGCTGGGGTGATGATAGCGCAGAATATGCGTCCCCGCGACAATTGCTTCACGTTCCGAGAGGCCATGCGCGCGCAGATTATCATACGCCTTTAACACAATATCCTTACAGCGACAGCGCTCCGGCTCGTCGGCCTTATCGAACAGTTCAATGCAATTGACAGGATCGGCTTCCATGGTCACACCTTATGACTTCTTCTTACGGCCATATAGTTCGAGACGGTGGTCGATCAAATCATAGCCCAGCTCCGCCGCGATTTTTTCTTTCAGGATTTCCAGCGCCTCGTTCTGAAACTCGATCACCTCGCCCGATTCCAGATCGATCAGGTGGTGATGATGCTCCATATTCGTATCATAGCGCGAGAAGCTTTCGTTGAATTCGCGCCGCGTGACAATATCCATCTCGTCGAGCATATTCAGCGTCCGGTACACCGTGGCGATGCTGATGGACGGATCAAGCGCCCTGGCGCGTTCGTAAACCGTTTCGACGGAAGGATGGTCACTCGCCTCTTCAAGGACTTTCAGGATAATTTTGCGCGGTCCGGTCATTTTCAATCCGGCATCGCTGCAACGTTGTTCGAGTTCGGTCATGGCTAGCCTCTGCATCGCTCAAGAAAGGGAGCTTCAGACTACTCCGCCGATGCGAGGATTTCAACCGATCT
>CAYSGL010000202.1:0-1395 GCA_964430725.1 uncultured Pseudobdellovibrionaceae bacterium | reverse complement strand
CTTGCCGACATCGGAATCGATCGCCAGCGTACCACCGTGTAATTCGGCCATAGCCTTGGCCAGCGGCAGGCCCAGCCCCGTCCCTTGATATTTGGTGCTGATGCGCGGGTCCTTTAACTGGCCGAACGGCTCCATCGCCTCGGCGATCCGGTCTTTGGGAATACCAACCCCCATATCGGTAATATCCAGCCGCATATCACCGTCCGGCGCGACAAAGGCCTTGACCGTGATCAGCCCGCCATTATCCGAATATTTCACGGCGTTGGTCATTAAATTGATCAAAATCTGCCGAACCAGGCGCGGATCGGCCCGCAGACAGGGCAAATCGGCCTGAAGATCGCGCGCGATACGGATGCCGCTGCTGATAATGCGCGAATCCATGATACGGGTGACAGATTCAATCAGGCCGGTAATATCGATATTTTGTTCGTCGAGATCGACGCGGCCCGCCTCGATTTTCGACATATCCAGCACTTCGTTGATAATTTCCAGCAAATGCTTTGCGCTTAAATGAATATCGCCCAAATATTCGTCATATTTGGGATGCCCCAGCTCGCCATACATGTGGGATACGATCATTTCCGAAAAGCCGATAATCGCATTCAGCGGCGTGCGCAATTCGTGCGACATGTTCGCCAGAAATGCCGATTTCGCATGGTTGGCGGTATCAGCCTGCTCCTTGGCAAGGCGCAAAGACATCTCCATTTGCTTGCGGATGGTAATATCCATGACCGTGGTCACCTGAAAACGCCGGCGCTGGCTTAACTCCAGCGTCGCCGACGTATACAGCGCATTGGCCACATCGCCGTCCTTGCGCACGATTTTCATCTCGCCCGTTGATCTCACGCCCGTCCTTAAAAATTCTTCGTGATTGACCACGGCCTGCGCCTTTTCGCCTTCGGTCAGGATATCAAGGAAATCATGGCCGACCAACTCATCGCGCTCCCAGCCGAACGCCCGCACGAAACTGTCATTGACCTTGATCACGCGCCTGTTGTGATCGGTCACGATAATGCCGATTTCCGACACATCGAAAATTGATGTCAGCAGGCGCAGCGCATCGTCGCGCTCCCTGTGAACGGCCTGCTCGTCCGATACCGACGGCTGGGCGATGATATCAAGGTACAAAACCTCGCCGTCATCAGAGAGGATCGGATTGATCCAGAAACCCGGAATGAAAATTTCCCCCGGAAAGGTCGGCAGCGATTTAATCGTAATCGGCGTTTTTTTACGGATGGCGACATCCATCGACTGATTCAGGTGCGCCCCGTTTTCCTTATCCATCAGGCCGATAAAACACCGGCCAATCAAGGCGCCCTCGTCTTTACCGAAAAAATGCAGGGCTTTTTTGTTGCATGCCATCAGCGCATAGCAATCAGGTGTCGGGCGGACGAT
>CAYSGL010000201.1:0-3456 GCA_964430725.1 uncultured Pseudobdellovibrionaceae bacterium | reverse complement strand
CCGTTGTCCTGTTGTCGGATGCGGGAACGTTCCGTCGTGCTACGCTAAGGCCAAGAGAAGGGTTGTTCGATGAGTGATCGGGACGATAACGATATCGAGAACGATTTTGACGATTTCGAGGATAGCGGTTTTGACGATTTAAACCGTAAAGGCACGCTGGGCGATCTCTGGCGCAATAATCCGTTCGTCAAGATCGGAATTATTTTGGCCGCTATTGTCTTTGTGATTGCGGGGATTATCCTGTTTGGCGGATCGTCCGCACCTCCCACTCCCTCGCGACTTGGTAGCGGGTCGGATGTCACCGAAGCGCCGGGATCAGCTGAAATTTCGCAAGCCTATCGCGACGCGATCGAAGAAACCAACATGCAGCAAACGGAACAGGCAATCCGTCAGGATTCAAGCGTTGTGCCGATGCCGGTCGCCCCGCCGGTCGGGGTTTTGCCGCAAACGCTTGATCCTGATGACGCAGAAGATCCGCTTGACCGCTGGCGCCGGATGCAAGAAGAGCGCATCGCGCAGCAGCAGCTTATTGCTCCCGAACCGGTCGATATGACCCCGCCGCCCGATACGCGCACACCTGCCGTCAATGCCCTGTCACAGGCGATGGCAACGCAAATGCAATCGGTTCTGAGCGTGCAGGAAATCAAAGGCCCCAATACAAAAAATATTACCACCTTGTCTTATCTGGAGGCTTTGGAGAATAAGCGCCTTCAGCAACGCCAGATGGAAGCGCAACTGGCCGCGCAGCAAAATATTCTGGAACGGACGGCGGAAGATATCGCTGAAATTCTGGTGCCTGCCGGAACGATCGAATATGCGCAGCTGATCACCGAGGCGAATACCGACGCGCCCGGCCCGGTGCTGGCGCAGATTCAATCGGGTCCGTTAAAAGGGGCGCGCGTTTTGGGAAGCTTTAACAATACCGAAGAATATCTGACGCTGAATTTCAACATGGTTGTTGTTGATGGCGTCAACCAGTCAACCAGCGCCGTCGCGCTTGATCCGGGCACCACATTGCCGGGTCTTGTTACCGACATCGACCGTCGTTACTGGAAACGGATCGTGCTGCCGACGGCGGCGGCCTTTATCGAAGGGCTGTCCGACGCGATTGCGACATCGGATACCACGACGGTGACGATCATCGGCGATTCAACGTCGCAAACGACCACGACCGGTTCGGGCGATCGCGATCAATCGGTCGCCGCCGGGATAAGCGAGGCAGGGTCGACGATCTCGGATATTATCAACGAGGAAGCAAGACGGACGCGCCCGATGTTGAAAATCCGCGCCGGCACGCCGATCGGCATTTTGTTCATGCAGCCTGTTCTGGATAAACCAATTCCCTTGTCGCCGTCTGGTGCGCCGGGGACGATTCCGGGATTCTTCCCGCAACAGCAACAGCCGTATTTCGCGCCGATCAACACCGGTGCGCCCACCACGCCGCCATTGCAGGGACAGGGCATTAATCCGTATTCCGGTCTGCTGCCGACGAATTCGAACGCGAATTTTTTCAGCAATAGCGGCTATTTCAATCCGATAGGACAAACCAATGCAGGATCCCAATAAACCCGACGACGAATTTCTGGACGACGAGTTTGGCGGTGAGTTTGACGATCTGCCAGATTTTGACGATCTTCCGCCCGATATGGCCGACGAGCCTCTCGCCGATGAGGATTTTTCCGCAACGGATGAAACGTTCGATGAAGAATCCTTTATGGATGCGGACTGGGACGAATTTGATGCGGGCAACAATGCCGAACAAACCACTGGCGGAAAAACGGGCCGCAGCGGGCTCAGCTTTAATGCGATCGTTATCGGCCTTGCCGTTCTGGTCGGTCTGGGCGTGCTGGCCTATCAGGTGGTGACAACCCCCGGCCCCGGCAGCGGAATGTCCCGCTTTCAATCTGTGCTTGATTTTACCGGTTCTGCGGATGGTCCGGTTTTGGGGGGGCGCGGGGGGCAACAACCGGCGGACCAGAATGATATGCAAGCCGTTTCCGGAGAAACCCCCGATGATGGCGGTTTTCTGAACGATCCAAGCTTGCTTGGTCAGGGCGCAGACATGGATATGGCATCCTTGCCGATGCCTGTGCCGATTTCCAATGATATGGACGATCAGGGCGCAGACCAGAGCGCGGGCGGTGATGATGTTTTGACGCCGATGCCTGATCTTGCTTTCGATGAAGCCTCGCCGGAACCCGCCCTTGTCCCGCGCGGGCCGGATGCACCGCCTCTGGCAGACGCTGATGCCATGGCAGAAGAGCCAGAACCGGCATCCCGCGCACTGGATATTATCCGCCAAGCCCAGACACAGCAGCAAACGGCAAATCGGCAAGATAATCCTGCCGCGCCAGAAACCGCTCCACCTGAAGAGGGAGCGCCTGCCATGCCGGTTCCCGCTGCCGATCCTGCCCCGGTCGCGTCGGCAGTCTCGACCGATTCAGCCACTAATGATGTGCCGGACGCTCTTCTGGCCAAGCTTGATGCGCTAAACGATCGTCTGGGTGTCTTGGAACAACAGCTTGTGCAAATGCGGGAAACAGGTCGCAGCGATCTGGCCGGTCTGGAAGAAGAAGTGGCGGCGTTAAAAAGCGGTTTGCGCGATATGCCGCGTGACCCTGCCCCTGTAAAAACCGAAAGCCGGAGCGAGCAAACCCCAAGCGAAACGGGCCAGCCGAAACCGGCCAAGCCAGCCGCGCCGAAAAAAGCCGCCCCGCGTCCGGACGCATCGTCTTCGGCATCATCGTCGCCCAGCGGTCCCTGGGAGCTTCGCGCCGCCCAGCCGGGCCGGGCCTGGGTATCGCGTCAGGGCCAGCGTGAAATGCAAAGCGTGTCGGTGGGCGATACGCTGAGCGGTATTGGCCGGATCGAGCGGATTGATTACACGGCCGGGCGCTGGGTGGTGGTTGGCACACAAGGCCAGATCAGGCAGTAATGGACGCGCCCCATTTCTGCCTTATTCTGGACGCAAACCGGATTATGAGTTATTTATCTTATGTTTTTCAATAGGTTGGCAGGTATGCTTTGTTGGGGAACGACACAAATTTGCCTTAATTGAAAGAAATATGGTCTAATAAGATATAACCAGTGAGCCGGATTGGATGAGGGTCCCGCGAGGGGAAATAAGCCTGAAGTTCAAATTCGCATTTGTCGGCGCACTTGGTTATAATAAAGCTGTGACAACTTAAAAAAGAGGGCACACAGTTAAACGGAACGGTTTACGAGCGATCTTGGATAATAGGAGAGAAACCATGATGAATATTTTTACAAAGAAAAGTCTGCAAGTCAGCGCCGCTGTCTTTGTCGGTCTTGTGGGTGGTGTTGAAAACGCCCATGCGCAAGCGTCCGGTAAAGATTTTAGCGTTATTACGGGCAATATTACCGATTCGATTTCCAGCCTTCCGGGCTGCTTTGTTATGTCTCTCCGCTTTGGAGGAAAGCGCGCTGTATTGTAGC
>CAYSGL010000200.1:0-3479 GCA_964430725.1 uncultured Pseudobdellovibrionaceae bacterium | reverse complement strand
CTGAAATGGCGCCTAATCTTCAAGCCAAATTCCTGCGCGTGCTGCAGGAAAAAGAAATTACGCGGATCGGATCGAACGATGCGATCAAGGTCGATGTGCGCATCATCGCCACATCGAACCGTGACCTGCAAGAATCCGTTAACAATAAAGACTTCCGCGAAGATTTATATTTCCGCCTGAATGTTGTTAACCTCGCCCTGCCCGCCTTGCGCGACCGTCCGAAAGATATTTTGCCGCTGGCTCAGTTTTTTGCCGATAAATATGCCGAAGCCAACGGCGTTGCGAAAAAGAAAATCGGCAAAGACAGCGCAACCCTGCTCGAACAATATCCATGGCGCGGCAATATCCGCGAGCTGGAAAACACCATGCACCGCGCAATCCTGATGTCGCTGGAAGACGAAATCGAGCCATCCGCCATTCATTTGCAGAATGCCGCGTTTGCCTCCAAAGGCGCCGCCCCCGCACAACCGGCAACTGCCGAGAGCCAGCCGTCCGCCATCCAGAATCCCGGCGGCGTCGAAAATCTGATCGGGCGCACCATTTCTGACGTCGAACGCGGCATGATCCTCGACACGCTCGATCATTGCCTTGGCAACCGCACCCATGCCGCCAAAATTCTCGGCATCTCCATCCGCACCCTGCGCAACAAGCTGAACCAGTACAAGGACGAAGGTCACGACGTCCCGCAGAGCGCTACGGGAAATTAGCCCCCGTTATGCCCGGCGGAAGGCGGCAAAAAGCCCCCTTGTGGATAAGATATGGCATAAATTGCATAATGCCCTATCTTAAAGAATCCGAACTGCCCTATAATAGATGACAGAATCAGGTATAAAAACGCGTTATGCGGCTCAAGACGTTTACGGCACGGACGATGAAGGAAGCGATGCAAATGGTGCGCGACACGATTGGCGAAGACGCCGTCATCATTGCCACCCGCGACGAGGCGGATGGCGGTGTGCGCGTGACCGCTGCGCTGGATCCCGATACCCGCCCCGCACAACAGGACAGTGCCGCTTCGTTTTTACCCAATGAAAAAGCAGACGATGACTGGCTCTATGCCGATGACGATGATTCCGTCACGGTCGTTGAGGATATTACCGAAGCGATGTTGCGCCACGCTGTGCCCGACGATGTGCTGGACCATATCACCTCGGCCGCCGCCGTGATGGGATTGGATGAATCACGCAGCGCCCTGAACGCTGCCCTGCAAAATCTCTTTCATTTCAAACCCCTTCCGCAAGGAGGCTATGATCGCGCCTTAATGGTTGTCGGTGCGCCGGGGGCGGGGAAAACGCTGGCGATTGCAAAAATGGCCGCCCGCGCAACCATGAACGGGTTAAAAACTGCCGTCATTACCACCGATACCATCCGCGCCGGCGGCGTAGAACAGCTCGAAGCCTTTACCCGCCTGATGAAAATTCCGCTGAAAAAAGCCGAAGATGCGGCAGGCTTGAAACGCGCCATGGCGGAATGTTCGGGCGTTGACCAGTTGTTGATCGACACGCCCGGCGCCAATCCGTTCCAGCCCGACACGATGAAAGAACTCGCCCGCATGATTCACGCAGGGCCGATCGAGCCAATCATGGTTCTGCCTGCCGGCCTTGATGCCGATGAAAGCGGTGAAATGGCGCGCGTCTTTGCCGCGCTTGGCGCGCGCTCCCTCCTGCCCTCGCGTATTGATGTGGCAAGACGGCTCGGCGGATTGCTGGCCGCTGCCCATCAAGGCGGACTTGCTTTCACCGATGTCAGCGATACCGCGCGCGTTGCCGACGGGCTTGTCGCTTTAACCCCAAAAAGATTGACACAGCTCTTGATGCCGCGCCCAAAAGAAGCCACAATGCAAGAGCGCAGACAAGCGTAAAGGTCCCACCACGATGACAGAACCCGTCACCGCCAACCAGAAGATGGCCCCCGCCGATACCGCGATGCCCCCTTTCCGCAAGGGGCGCAACCTGATCGCCGTGGCCAGCGGGAAGGGCGGTGTTGGAAAAACGTGGTTTTCGATCACGCTGTGTCATGCCCTGGCCAAGTCCGGCAAAAAAGTTCTCTTGTTCGATGGTGATCTTGGTCTGGCCAATATCGACGTGCAACTCGGCCTGATGCCCAAGCGCGATCTGAACGATGTGATTCGCGGCCGCCTTGCGCTCGACAAGGTCATTCAGCCCTATGAAGAAGGCGGCTTTGACATTATCGCGGGCCGTTCGGGACAAGCCTCTCTTTCCGCCCTGCCCTCCCAGCGCCTGGCGTTGCTGCGTGATCAGTTGATCGAAGTCGGTGATAAATACGATGTGATCGTGATGGATTTGGGGGCCGGTGTCGACCGGACGGTACGCATGCTCTCGGCCAGCGCGGTCAAGACACTGATCGTCACAACGGACGAACCAACCTCGCTGACCGATGCCTATGCCTTCATTAAATTGGGGAGCGCGGCGGGCTTGTCCAAAAACGTATCCATCGTCGCGAACCAGGCCGCCAGCACCAATGATGGTGAGCGCACTTATAAAACACTTCTCAAAGCCTGCCAGAATTTCTTGCGCCTAACCCCGCCGCTCGCTGGTATCATCCGTTTCGATCCGAGGGTCAAGGACACGATCCGCCATCAAACGCCGATCCTCACGCGCTCGCCCAATACCGAAGCCGCCGAAGATGTCGAAAAAATCGCCCGCTTTGTGCTCAGGCAACTGGCCGAAGAAAACAAACAGCAAGCGGCTGGGTAAACGCATTCCTTTCCTACTTGTCATCCTGAGCGAAGGCGCGCGAGCGCCGCAGTCGAAGGATCTTGTATGCTGGGTAACGGGTAAGATCCCTCGACTTCGCTCGGGATGACAAGATAGGATACTTTCATTATAAATATGACTATGAACAAACAAGCCATTGATCTCAGCCTCTCCCTCGAAACCATCTTCGATATCGACGCGTTCAATGGCAAAAAAATATGGGTGTGCTGCAACCGCGCCAACGACACGCCGTCCGATAAAGCCGTCCTGCTCTGCCACGGCCTCACAGGACAACCCAATGAATACATCCACATGATGGGCCGCGATTATTTCACCGCGCGCGGATATGATGTCTATCGCCTCGCTTTTTACTGGGACGGCCCGCAATACCGCTCTTTGAAAGACTGTACGCTCGACATTCACGGACGTGACATCAACGCCGTCCTCGCGCATATACAGCAAATCCACGAAAAAACTTTCGTCTGCGGCCACAGCTATGGCGGCGCGTCGATCCTCTTCGCCAATCCCGATGCGAATGCCGTCGCCTTCTGGGATGCGTCCTTTGATCCATGGAATAGTTTCTGGAAAGATAGCGCCACGGCACAAGATGACGGGACATACGCGCTTGACTGGAACTGCTGGTTTATTGTGGGTGCACCGATGGTGGAAGAGGCGCGCGATTTATATCATGCCGCCGAAAAAGCTGCCGCTGTTACTGCCCCTGCTCTCGTTGTCGAAGCTGGAGCAGGCTCGATGCGAAAT
>CAYSGL010000199.1:0-3503 GCA_964430725.1 uncultured Pseudobdellovibrionaceae bacterium | reverse complement strand
AGTCGAAAAAAACAAACACACATAAGAAGCAACATAAGCAGGTTGTAAAAATATCATTTATTTTCTATGTAGTAGCGGCAAGGCCATATTTCCGGTGCATGATACTTGCTTATGTTGCTTCTTATATATGTTTTTGTGTTCTGGCCCGAAAAAGGCCGCTAAAATAACATGGCCACATAGCTATATAGCTATGTGGCCATGTTTTCGGGTACTAAGCGGGAAGCCATTAATGGTGCCGCCGATCTTCCGCACGACAAGCCCGCACCGTGTAGAGCTCACCGGTTGGAGCATCATGGTGGAAGAGGGTATAGGACAGTATCCGGCGCTTACGGTCAAACTGCCCGCGCAATGTCCAATCTGACGTTTTGGGAAAAGCTTTGGACAGAAAGTTGCGGACGTCCTGAGCGTCAACAATCGCCCAGCCGGACCGATGGCGCCAACCCATATTCTTGCCTTCTACAAAATATTGTCCTTTGGAAGAAATACGGCGCAGGATGCGCCCGAATTCTTCCAGGAAATCATCGAACTCCCATTCGATAAAATCATGGTCAAGCGCAGCCATTTCTAAGGCTTCGCTTTCCGTTTCCGCAATGCCGGATTCCAATAGGTCTTGAGCCTTGTCGTCGATAATGGCGGACTCATCCCAAAGCAGGCTGTAAGTGATTTTCGGGGCAGGGGCGGCGGATGGCTTATTTTGCATGATATAATCTCCTTGCGATTTGTTTATATAGCAAGGTAGCAACGTGCCTATGTTGCTACCTTGCCGTGATGATGGCTAAGCGGCAAGTGTCGCTGCTTGCTGTTGGGAAAAGAGGAAATCGACCGCTTTTTGTGCCTGTGATGCAGCATCAAAAATAAAGCGTTTGTCGTTTTTCAATGCGGCCAGCCAGTTCTTGATATAACGGGCATGATCTTCACGCGGGGAAGAGGTTACACCTGTCGAAGCGCAACACATGGCCGCGCCAAGTTCGGCGATCAGCTCTTCAAAAGCATAGTTTTTCCCACCGAATTTATCGTTATTCAGTCGGTCAAGACGAGGCTTTGCGCCTGTCCAGTGGGTCAGCTCATGAAAAAGCGTGCTGTAATAGTTTTCCGTCGCGGTGCTGGTCGCCGTATCGCGGAACATTTCACGCGGCGGGATGGCAATATAATCCTTAGAGGGAATATAAAAAGCCTGAGCTCCACCATGCCGAATGTCCGCGCCCGTCTGCTTCACCAGCATATCCGCAGCGGCAATATTTTCGATCAGGGCAGGGGCGGGGGCTTCAAGCGCGGCGGGGATTTCATAACCTTCAACCTGTGTCGCATTGTAAACCCTGAAATAGCGTAAAACTCTGCGTGTCCTTGCCTCTTCGTCTTCGTTTTTTGCTTCGGTTTCGTATGTCTTGAAAAAGACGACGGGCACGCTCTTTTTTAATTCTTCGGGTTTTACCCGCGCGCCCATATCAGCCCATTGCTTATAAGTCGCCCAGACGGGCAAGGCATATTGTTTTTTGATCTGATAAATCCAGAGCAGGGGAACGTTAATGCCTTGATAGCAATTTCCTGTGTTCGCATTTTCAGGGATGCGGTTAATCTGATGCCATGGCATTTCAACATCGTTTGAAACGCCATTTTCAATGGCCTCGATGATGGTGTCAGTTACCAGTTGGTATAAATCAAAGCGTTCATTCATAGCCTTTGCTCCTTTGCAAATTGGGGTTGCGCTCTTTTCCTAAGAGCGCCGCAAAGCGGCCTATAAAGCGGGGGGAGGGGGTCAAGGCCGGAACCCTT
Source organism: uncultured Pseudobdellovibrionaceae bacterium (assembly GCA_964430725.1). Classification (GTDB taxonomy): domain Bacteria; phylum Pseudomonadota; class Alphaproteobacteria; order Micavibrionales; family Micavibrionaceae; genus CAYSGL01. Next base: position 1,730 of record CAYSGL010000199.1, on the reverse strand, counting down.
CGCAGAAGGGCTTGTCGCAAAAATATCCGAAGAGATTCTTGGCTTTCCTAGGCACGACGGAAAGCAGGAATCTCTTCGGATATTTTTGGGATTCCGGCCTTGACGACCGGCCCGAAGGGGGCAAAACGAAACAACGCCGGCCCGCCCTGGCGGGACGTCCGCATCCGGCCCGAAAACAGCCAAGAAAAACGCCCCGCACAAGGGCAGGGCGCTCCCCTCCGGCGAAGGCTTTTAAAGCTCCTCGCCTGTTTCTATATCGCGTTCGGCGGAATATTCCGTGCTGGTGTTCGTGTAGCGGACTTGCACATCCAAGGACACGGTTCCGGCCTGCACATCAATGACCAGTTCACCATAGCCGCCATCGTTGTTGTACCAATCAACGCCCGTTTCTTCGAGATAGTCATAGGTCAGCTCGTCAAGGGCTTCATTCATGGTGGATTGTTTCAGCTCCGCCTGCCTGCGCCACTGGCCTTCGTCAAAGTAGGTAGAAGTGCCGAAATGTTCGATAGGCAATGCCTTGACTTCATCCGTGCGTTCGCTTGGCGTATAATAAATATCGTCAATCGAACCGCTATCACCTTCCCCGTTGAAACAAACCGTAACGGCTTCAATCCCCTGCTGGCGCAAGACAGGCAGGACACGGCGCAAATTTTCCATGTAGATGTAATTTTGCTCGATCGGCACAGAGCCGGATGCACCCGCTTTCTTCAAGTCAATACCAAGTATGTCATGGATTTCCTGCCGAACGGATGCGGGGGGAAGGCCATTATAGCGGGTTTTTATCTGGTCAATCCGCAAAGGCGCGTCTGCGTCCTTGGTCAAGGCCAGCTCCACCGTCCAACGCTGACCGTCCGCAAAAACGGCGGCGATAGCACAATCACCGCGTTTCAGGCGGCTGTCATAGCTGGCGACACAATGCCGTTGCCGTAAACCTTCCATCCCAAGCCTGCGGCTGGTGCGGATAAGATAGCCGTTGAAGCGTTCCGGCAGATGTTTCTCATATTTTGAAACATCGTACCGGACATTTTCCTGCGCCATACGTTGCAAGGCTTCGGCGCGGGAAAGACGGTCATGTTCTTCCTTCCACCGTTTCGCGCCCCATGCCAGATTGACACGGCGTTTTTGCGCCTTTGCCATGCGGATAACGTCATGCACAGGCACACCTTGTCCCCGTAAATGCAGGAAGCCCACGGCAAAGCCGATCAGTTTTGAGGTGTCGCCTGTAATCTCTCCGGCATCGAGAACCGTATGGATAACATCTTCGGGGACTTGCCCTGCGCTCAAAAGCTGGCGAAAAGGCATGGCAGTCTTGGCGGGCAAAGCCGCAAGGCGGTTTTCAATCGTGTAGGTCATTATGCTGCCCTCCGCGATTGTGCGCCGACTTTGCTGGCGCGTGTCATCCATGCTTCAGGCTGGATTTTTGAAAGCCAGTCGGCAACGGATGGAATACGTCCGCAATCCTCCATAACGTGCTGTTCCCCGACATAACGGACAGGTACTTCTTTTCTCGCGCTGTTGGTCAGGGTCAGGCCGAATACGCGCTCACATTCAAAAATACCTTCGGCGTGATGGCGATGGTGCAGGCGGCGATCCCGCAAATGCGGGCTCGCCGGTCGGGGGTGATCGTCAACGTCACTTCCAGCGTGACGCTGGCGCCGATGCCGCTGGCGGCGGCCTATACCGCCAGTAAGCAGGCGATCGAGGGCTTCACCGGCTCGCTCGCACATGAG
>CAYSGL010000198.1:0-3560 GCA_964430725.1 uncultured Pseudobdellovibrionaceae bacterium | reverse complement strand
CAAGAAACAACCATTGAGGCTTATGATATTCCTGATGCCGTCAAGCCGGATGCGGGCGATAGCGCGCCGCCGGTTTCCGCCGTCGATGCGCAGGGGATGCGCGAAAAGGACCTGATTGCGCGCGTGTGCGGTTTTTTTGCCGCATTTCTGGTTTTTCTGGCGGCGTTCCTGATGCTGGTTTTGTTTAAAGGGCCGGTTGTACAGCATTTCCCGCCTAGCGTTATGTTTTATGAATTAATCAAGCTGACTCCGCCGGTGCCGGGAGAGGGGCTTATTATCGACCAGCTGCGCGCCGGGCAAGACGGCGATTCATTGCTGGTCGAAGGGCGCATTATCAATCTGACGACAAAAGAGATTGCGATACCGCCGCTTGCCTTGTTCATTCTGGATAAAGACGGCGGCATATTGGCGACGCATCCGGTTACGGTCGGGGCGGGCGCGCTGGCCGGTGAATCGGATATCGACGTGCAGGCGCGCGTTCTGATGATACAAGACGCAGTATCGGCGCGCGTCGGCTTCCACTTTCCGCGATAGCGGTTATTTCAATTCGTCCGGTATGGATTCATACGCGAGAATGTCGTCCACGGTTTGCCGGCGCCGGATCAGGTGTGTTTTTCCGCCCATCACAAGAATTTCGGGCAGAATGCCGCGCGTATTATAATTCGACGCCATCGACATACCATAGGCGCCAGCCGATTGAATAACGACCAGGTCGCCTTGCTTGCTTTCCGGCAACTCGCGCCCGCTTGAGAATGTGTCGCCTGTTTCACAGATCGGCCCGACAATATCATATTGCTTGATGTCGTTTGCCCCTTGTATGACGGGAGCAATCCCATGATAGGCTTCGTACAAAGTCGGCCTGATCAGGTCATTCATGGCCGCATCAATAATCAAAAAGGAACGATCCTGCGTTTCCTTGATATACAATACCTCGCTAAGCAGAACGCCGCCATTGCCGACAAGATAACGGCCAGGTTCGAGAATAATTTCTGTGCCAAGCGGCGCAACGAAATCGGCCACCCACTGCGCATAGGCATCAAGGTCGAGAAGGCTTTCATTGTTGTACTGAATGGGGAAACCGCCGCCGATATCCAGACGTTCGATCTTGTATCCCTTGCCGCGCAGTTCATGGACAATGTCGGGCAGTTTGGCAAAGGCTTCGCGGAATTTACCAACGTCAAATACCTGGCTGCCGATATGCATGGACAGGCCAACGGCATCGACGTGGCTCATTTGATCGGCCTGTGCGAAGGCCTCGAGCAGCGCATCGTGGCCGATGCCGAATTTATCGCGCTTGCGGCCTGTCGATATTTTATGGTGACCGCCGCCGCTCACATCCGGATTAAGGCGGAATACGACGGTGGCCGTTTTATCAATAGACTGGGCGACCTGTTGTATCGCGTGCAGTTCGGGAAGGGATTCGACGTTAAATTGCTTGATACCACTGTTCAGGCCCAATGCGATTTCATCGCGCGTTTTGCCGACGCCGGTAAAAACGATTTTTTGCGGATCGAAGCCCGCTTTCAGGCCGCGTTGCAGTTCGCCGCCCGACACAACCTCCAATCCTGATCCCAGCTTGCGCAGGTGGGATAGAATGGCAAGGTTGCTGTTGGCTTTGCATGCATAACACAACAAGGCCGAGGATGTGGAGGGCAGGGCGCGTTTCATCGCGTCTGCCAGCGCGTGATATTGGAACGCGATGTGATGGGCACTGTAGACATAGGCCGGTGTTCCATAGTCGCGCGCGATATCGCTCAGCGGTATGTCGTCGGCATGCAGTATGCCCTGTTTATAATGAAATCCTGTCATGGCGTTACTTGGCGGACGGATAGGTTTTGGGGTAGGCTTGCGGGTCCGCACCGGTGGGCGCCGATAAGTCTTTCGGTTTGACACCGCATGCGCCCACGAAGAGGCACAAAGCTAAAAGTAAGAAACGATGCATCATACTGAAAATAAGAACAGGCTTTTACCCTCCAGCGCAAGATATTTTCTTACGGTTCTTTCGATACTGTTGGCAGGGGCCTGTATATTCGCCTTGTCCTATAAGGTTGGCTGGCACATGCCGCGCGAGCCTGTCCGGATATCTATCGTTCCTGAAATTGAGGAAAATTTCCTGCGACAATTTTCCAACGCTTACAGGCCAGATGATCGAATGCTGTTTCCGGCATTCCGCTATGTTGGCCCGAACGGACAGGAACAGACTTTTTCCGTCGGGCGCGGCGAGCTGGTGTTATTGAACATCTGGGCAACATGGTGTCCGCCCTGTTTGATTGAATTGCCGGATCTGGAAAAGCTCTCCGCTCTTCTACCGGATGACATATCGGTGCGTGTGCTGGCTGTTTCGGTGGATCAGGGGGCGGATTATGCGGGACTGGGCGATTTTTTGCGGGCGCGCGGCCTGTGGGCGCAGGCGGCCAACCACGATACGCAAGGCACCATTATGCGTCATGCGCCCGTTCGCGGTCTGCCGTCGAGTTTTCTGTTGGCCGAGGGCGGCGAAATCCTGTATGTTTTTGAAGGGGCCGCACCTTGGGCTGGTCCTGCTTCCTTGTCTTTTTTCAATGCCTTGCGCGTTGGCTCCCCAAGGGCACTAAGATAAATTTAATCATTTCGATACCATAATCAGCATCACATGACAGAAACAGCCACCGCCGCCAAGCAATATGAAAAGATCACGCAGCAGCAACTCGATGCGCTGAGCGAACTGCACAGCCGGTTTTTGGCGAACCGCATCGGCGGACGGCGGGCGACGCTGAAAATGGTTGATCTGACCGGCCTGTCCTTAAGCGGTAAGGATATGCGCCAGATTGAATTTACCGGCTGTATTATGCAGCGCATGGACCTCAGCAAAACGAATTTTCAGGAAGCCAAGCTGTATGCTTGTGATCTGAGCGGCTCGAATCTGACGCAATGTAATTTTTCACGCGCGGATTTGCGTGGTGCGAAAATCGTCATGGCCAATCTTGAAGGGGCCAACCTCGACAAGGCGGATTTGCGCGTTGGTGGGTTTGCTGAGGCGGGAAACTATGACACGGGACAAAATGTAACCTTTAAAGGCGCGAATTTAAGCGGCGCGCGTCTTGTCGGGTCCATGGCGAACAATGCTGATTTTTCCGATTGCCGCATGTCGGGGGCAAATTTAACCGGAGCGGATTTCCGCAATGCCCATCTCGAAGGGGCGGATTTGAGCGATGCACAGGTCACCGGGGCAAAGCTTAAGGGCGCGCACATGAAAGACACCATCCTGACGGGGGTCAATGTCGCCGAATTCAGTCCGATGGAAGTTGATTTTACGCACGCCATTACGGACGAAAATATCGGCCGCTCGGTCAATGATCTGGAAGAGCCGCTGACCAACAAAATCGAAAGCCATCGCCAATGGGTGGCTACGGCCGGAAAAGAGGGCGTTTACCTTGATCTAAGCGGATATGATATGCGTCCGCTGGAAACATTGAAAGGGCAGGTTCTCACGGCGATCCAGGCGGCTGGCGCCAAATTCTTCGGCATGAATTTATATAATGTGCAACTGCAAAGTGCCGTTCTTTACCGCGCCGATTTTC
>CAYSGL010000197.1:0-3600 GCA_964430725.1 uncultured Pseudobdellovibrionaceae bacterium | reverse complement strand
GCTCGACACAGCCGATCTCGACCAGCTTGTCGCCTTCGGACGGTTCCATGCCGGTTGTTTCGGTATCAAGAACGATTTCGCGCATGACGCATTCTATCACCGCGATCGCGGACAGCGCAATGATGCGATGATTTTTGTCAGCGAACGCCGGCTGTGGGCAAGGCCGAGGCCGGTTTCGACGATATAATCGGCCCTTGCACGTTTTTCCGCATCACTCATTTGCGTGGCAAGAATGGCCGCGAATTTTTCTTCACTCATATTCGGGCGCGTCATTACGCGGCGCTTTTGAATATCCGGCGGGGCGCTGGCGACGATCACATAATCCACGCGCTCTTGCGCGCCTGTTTCATAGAGTAGCGGGATATCGAGCGCAGCGATTTTCCGTCCCATGCGTCTTTGCGTCATCAAAAATTTATGCTGTGAGTCCCATACTGCCGGATGGATGATGGCTTCGAGGGCGCGGCGTTTGTCTGTATCGGCGAACACAAGCCCGCCGAGGATCTGGCGATCAATCGTGTGGTTTTTTGCATTCCAGGCTTCGGGAAAAGTGACGGCCACTTCTTCGAACGCGCCCCCGCCGGGCAAAAGCGCGTCATGGGCCGCTTCATCAGAATTATGCACCGGCAGCCCCATATCCGCGCACATTGCAGCCAGCGTGCTTTTGCCCATGCCGATCGACCCGGTAATACCCAGCACGATCATGCCAGAACCTTTTGCATCAGGGCAGCATCGACATCGGGCATTACGCCGGTCCACGCTTCGAACGCGGGGCGGGCCTGATGCAGCAACATGCCGATTCCGGTGACGATATGGTGGCCCTGTGCCTGTGCAGTGTCCAGCAGGCCGGTCATCAGGGGCGCATAGACAATGTCGCATACAACCGATTGAGGCGGCAGGCGCCCCAATTCGATATCCAGCGGCGGTTGCCCGTCCATGCCCAATGAAGTGGTATTAACCAACAATGGATAATCGGACAACAGGTCGCGCTCGCCCCATTCAACAGGGATCATTCTTTGCGGGTCCATCGCGCATAGCGCTTCGGCCTTGACTTGGGATCGGTTGCAGACGGCGATGTGCGGCACGCCTTCCTTCAATAATCCGTACGCCACCGCCCGCGCCGCGCCGCCCGCGCCCAGCACCATCGCCGGCGCGTTGAATGAATAATCCGGCAAGGCGGCCTTGATATTCGCGATAAAACCGAACGCGTCGGTATTGCGCCCATATAAAAGGCCGTCCCTGACGACTACCGTATTGACCGCCCCGATCGCGCGCGCCGTTTCGTCGATGTCATCGCACAAATCCATCATGGCAATTTTATGCGGTACGGTTACATTGAATCCGGCATAGCCGTCACGCACAAGGTCACGCACCGCATGCGCCAGATCGTTCGGCGCGATGTCGATCGCCTGATACTGGCCTTTGATCTTGTGCCCGCGCATCCAGTGGGTGTGGATCATCGGGCTTTTGGAATGCTTGACCGGATGTCCGATAACGGCAGCCTTGATCATGCCTTGCCTTTCTGTGTGTGCCTGTTCAACAGGACGATAATTTCGGCGGCCGTTTCCTCGACCGAACGGCGCGTCACATCGATCACCGGCCAGTTATTCTTTGAGAACAGCCGCCGCGCAAATTTGATCTCTTCTTCGACACGATCAATGTCGAGATAAGTGTTGTCCGTATAGTGGGGATTTTTTTCACCCGCCTGTAGCCGCGTGCGGCGCAAATGCACAAGCCGTTCGGGATTTTCCGTCAGCCCGACAAAAAGCGGTTTTTTCAGCGCGGCCAGCCTTTCCGGAAACGGCACTTCCAGCGTTAAGGGAATATTCGCCGCTTTCACCCCGCGCCGCGCCAGATAGATGCAGGTCGGCGTTTTGGATGTGCGCGATACGCCGACCAGAATAACATCGGCCTCCTCTATCCCGTCCAGATCCTGACCGTCATCGAAATGCAACGCGAAATCCACCGCGTCAATGCGCTTGAAATAGGCATCGTCGAGTGCGTGTTGCAAACCCGCGACACCCTTGGCGGGTCGTCCCAGATAGGAGGACAGGTTGCGCAGGATCGGGTCCAGGATCGGCATGCAGGGCACTTGCAGTTCATGGCAAACATCCTGAAGCCGCTGGCGCAGTTTTTTATCAACCAGCGTGAACAGAACAGGTCCCGGATTATCGCGCATATCGTCAATCGCGCGTTCGAGCTGCATCTCCGAGCGGATCATCGGCCAGAAACGCTCTTCGGGGGCGATGCCGTCAAACTGCGACAGCGCCGCACGCGCCAACCCCTGCAGCGTCGTGCCCGTCGCATCGGAAATCAGATAGATGGTAAAACCGGTCACGGGTTCTTTGGTTTTGCGCGCGCTCATGGCGATATCTTACTGGATGGCGTTAACGGGCGGTAGGAAAAATCTTGCGCGCCAGCGATGCGCTGCGGAAGGGAACTCCTGCGATGCTGATGGCCCGCGTATCATGTGTAATTTGGAAGAGGTGTGCTTCGTTGATCGCATCGTCAATACGGTGATAATCGGGCGCTTGTGCCACGATTGCCGCTTCGTCTTTTAGATAGGCCAGGCCGTCAGGCAGGATCGACAAATCGCGTGCGTCTTCGGCGGTAAAGGACAGCCGGCCCCAGCCGGTTCGCGGATCGCGCTGTTCGAGAATATAATCAAGCATCTCCAACGTATCATGGTCGCAGGCATTGACCCGCATCGGATCGGCATACCAGCGCAGGAATGTTTGCGCCAGCGCCCGCCCGTCATACAGGCTGTGCGGATTGGTTTCGAGCGTATAGCCGAAGGTCAACGCCAGATCGCCGTCCTCGCTGCCGAGCATTTGCCGCCACAAGGCCGGATGACCCGCCCCGCGCAATTCCCACGCGGCCAGCACACAGACCGCTTCAATATCGGCGGCGCGCGCGCGCTCCATCATCAAAACCGCATCGGGACGCATGGCGCTTTCATAGGCGCCAAGGCGCATATCATGGCCGATATCACGCAGCCCGCGCACAAGCGACCCGCAGAGTGCCTCACGGCAATGGGCGGTGCGGCGAATCGCGGCTGCGGAAAAACCGCCGTGATCAAGCCATAAAATCTTCTCCGCCGCATCCAGTTTATAAAAATAATGACCCGGCATATCGTCCGCCGTCGTCATACCCAGCGCCCAGCCGCGCCGGATAGCCCGTTGCAACAGCGCCGCCATGAGGGGGCTTTGCTGGAGGATCGAGAGTAATTCGGATAAGAGCGCTTGCCAGTCGCCGTCTCCGTGGCCACGGCATAACGCCTTGAGATCAAAACGCGCGTCTTCACCCGCAATATCCATAAAGGGCAGGCCGGACGCATCACTCAAGGCCATGGCCTTCCCGCCCAATTGCCGGGCATAGCGCGAGAGAGTCGGCGGCGGTTTGAAACGGTCTGATTTCATTTCCGGCAGGATCTGTCAGCGGACTGACGCGTCCCTATCCCCTTTCAAAGCTTACATAGACAATATTGGATGACGCACAGGCACTCTCAAGAGGTGCCGGAGCAGAAAAAGCAGCCGGCACAAAATGATGAACGCTGGCGCCGTCTGCGTCGGCATCTAATAAATCGGATTCCAGCAAATCAGA
>CAYSGL010000196.1:603-3622 GCA_964430725.1 uncultured Pseudobdellovibrionaceae bacterium | reverse complement strand
ACATGGAACAGTTTAAAGACCTCAAGAAAGCGGCCTAAATAACATGAGTGACTCCTCGGCAATCGCGATGAAATCGGCGGCCCGCCTTATGGCTGTGCAGGCAGTGTACCAGTCCTTTACGGACGACAAGGATATGCGCCTGATTGCCGAGGAGTATCTTCATTTTCGCAGCGGTATGGAAGTAGACGGCGAAAAACTGGTTGAGCCGGATCGTGAGTTATTTTCCGCCATCCTGCGCGGTGTGTCGGAGCGCAGGAATGATTTGAATGAATTGATCGCGGCCAACCATAAGCGCGATGAGCCCAAATCTTCATTGGAATTGCTTTTGCAAGCAATTCTGCTCTGCGGCGCCTACGAACTCATGGCCAACGTCAAAACCGATATGCCTGTCATCATTAACGATTATGTCGATGTGACAAAAGCGTTCTATGAAGGAGGCGAGTCGAAACTGATTAACGCTGTCCTTGATTCCATTGCAAAAACCATACGGTAACCTGCTTATCTGCAATTTTATCTATCCCTAGCTTTTCTTTAAGAGAATCCCGTTATCCTAATATAACTGGGGAAGAAATCTCTGTTTTGTAACGGTTCACACAGTCTGCTTAGGGAAGATTCATGAAAGTCATTATGATAGGCGCGGTAGCCGTGTTCTTGCTGGGCGGCGGAGGCGCGGGGGCGTATTTCTTCTTCAATAAACCTGCGGAAGCATCGGCCAATACGCTCAGCGAGCATGAAAAAGCCGAGGCGGAGGCTGCCAAGGCTGCCCATAATGCCATGATCAAACCGGCTATCTATGTTGAACTTAATCCCCTGATTCTGCCAATTGTTGACGAAAACGGTATCAGCCAGACGGTCAGCCTTGTCGTATCGGTCGAGGTCGCCGACCAGATGACCGCTGATCAGGTCAAGAATTTACAGCCCCGCCTTCACGATGCCTTTTTACAGGACATGTATGGCGTCTTGAGCCGTAAGGCAGTGATGAGTGGCGGTGTTATTCAGGTTGACAAGATCAAGGAACGTTTACAGCGCGTCTGCCAGACGGTGGTCGGCGAGGGCGCTGTGAAAGATGTTTTGTTACAGGTTGTTCATCAACGGCGCGTATAACCCCTATCTTACATTATGATAAATATCATCCGGCGTGAGCGGGGATAGTCCGGCGCGCCTACTTGCCAGCTTCTTGCAAATCGGGCACCCTTTTGCGGTTAAAACAAAACAACCAAAGGGGAATTTTGTATGGAAGACTATCTCATCATTGCCTGTTGCGTGATGGCGGCCTTGATTTTCGGGCAGCTATGGGCGCATCAGGTGTTAAAAGCGCCTGCGGGCAATGCGACGATGCAGGGCATCGCCGCTGCAATTCAGGAAGGGGCGAAAGCCTATCTGAACAGACAATATCTGACGATCGGCATGGTTGGCATTGGTGTTGCGGCACTGCTGTGGTGGTTGCTCGGCTGGCATGTCGCGGCAGGCTTTGCCATTGGCGCGGTACTGTCAGGGGCCGCCGGTTATATCGGCATGAACGTCTCGGTGCGCGCTAACGTCCGTACGACGCAAGCTGCAACGACGGGGCTTGAAAATGCGCTGAATGTTGCGTTCAAGTCAGGCGCGATTACGGGCATGCTTGTGGTGGGCCTCGGCCTGATGGGGGTTGCCGGCTATTATTACTACCTCGTCGAAGTGCGCGGCATGGAGTTGCGTCAGGCGCTTGAGGCGCTTGTCGGTCTTGGCTTTGGGGCTTCTCTGATTTCGATTTTTGCGCGTCTGGGCGGCGGTATCTTCACGAAAGGCGCCGATGTCGGGGCTGATCTTGTGGGTAAGGTCGAAGCCGGTATTCCGGAAGACGATCCGCGCAACCCCGCCGTCATCGCCGACAATGTCGGTGATAATGTCGGCGATTGTGCGGGGATGGCCGCTGATTTGTTCGAAACCTATGCGGTGACGACCGTGGCCACAATGCTGATTGCTTACAGCGTGTTTGCGACCGATGTCGCACCGGCCATGATGATGTTGCCGTTGTCGATCGGTGGGCTGTGCATTATCGGTTCGATTATCGGTGTGTATTTCGTGCGTCTTGGTACATCGAAGAACATCATGGGTGCGTTGTACCGTGGTTTCATCGCTTCGGCATTCTTCAGTCTTGTGCTGATTGGCGGCCTGTTTGGAAAGATGGGCGTTGACTCCAGCTTTGCGCTGGCGGCTGAGGGTGCAGGCGTCGTTACCGTCAAGGAACTGCTGTATTGCGTGCTGGTCGGTCTCGGCGTAACGGGGTTGATTGTGTGGGTGACGGAATATTACACCGGCACGAACCATCGTCCTGTGCGTGTGATTGCCAAGGCGTCGGAAACTGGCCACGGCACCAACGTGATTCAGGGTCTTGCCATCTCTATGGAAGCAACGGCGCTGCCGGTGTTGGTCATCTGCGTCGGTATCTACCTGGCCTTTACCTTTGCCGGATTGTTCGGGATCGCGATTGCCGCGACGACGATGCTGTCCATGGCGGGGATGGTGACGGCGCTCGATGCGTATGGTCCGGTGACGGATAATGCGGGTGGTATCGCCGAAATGTCGAACCTGCCGCCGGAAATTCGCGAGACGACCGATGCGCTTGATGCGGTCGGTAACACGACGAAAGCCGTCACGAAAGGCTATGCGATCGGATCTGCCGGTCTTGCAGCCCTCGTGCTGTTCGCCGCGTTTACCGAGGAGATAACGCACTATTTCCCTGCGGATCAGTTTCCCGAGTTGCAGTCTATCGTCTTTAACCTGCAAAATCCGTGGGTGGTGATCGGCCTGTTTGTCGGTGGTCTGTTGCCGTACCTGTTCGGTGCGCTCTCCATGACCGCTGTGGGCCGTGCGGCCGCCAGCGTCGTGGTCGAAGTGCGCCGCCAGTTCCGCGAAATCCCCGGTATCATGGAAGGCACAGCCAAGCCGGAATACGGCAAGGCGGTCGATATGCTGACCAAGGCTGCGATCCGCGAAATGATTATCCCCTCGCTCTTGCCGGTGCTTGCACCGCTGG
>CAYSGL010000196.1:0-593 GCA_964430725.1 uncultured Pseudobdellovibrionaceae bacterium | reverse complement strand
GTGACCTTCTGCCGGCATTCCAGGCATTGGGCGCGGTGCTTATGGGCACGATCGTGACGGGTATTTTCGTGGCGATTTCCATGACCGCCGGTGGCGGTGCGTGGGATAATGCGAAGAAATATATCGAGGACGGCAACCATGGCGGAAAAGGTTCGATGGCCCATCATGCGGCTGTTACGGGCGATACCGTCGGCGACCCATACAAGGATACGTCCGGCCCGGCTGTCAATCCGCTGATCAAGATTGCGAATATTGTGGCCATTTTGCTGGTCGCCATCGTCGCGAACTTCATGGTGGTCGCTGGTTAAACCTGAAACCGTTTTAAGAAAAACCCCGCCTTGTGCGGGGTTTTTTTAATGGTCGGAGTGAGAGGATTCGAACCCCGCGCGACGACGTCGCGCTACTTTTTAAATGAGGAGGCCTCGAATCCTCTCAAACGCATATCTAAAAAATGGAAAATGGTCGGAGTGAGAGGATTCGAACCTCCGGCCCCTTGCACCCCATGCAAGTGCGCTACCAGGCTGCGCCACACTCCGACTAGGGGACTATATGCCAGATGACAGGCTTCAAGGTCAACCGATACACGTTTTATC
>CAYSGL010000195.1:0-3623 GCA_964430725.1 uncultured Pseudobdellovibrionaceae bacterium | reverse complement strand
CTGCCTGACCGCTCTCTTATGCTACTGGATTTAAGCAATGAGTCTGGACCCTAGTCAAGAGACGAATGTTAGAGAATTAGGACTTGTGTTTTGTCTCGTTATGGAACTTGACCCCGATGCCTCAGTATTTGAGGAAGAGTTGCAAGAAGTAACTAAAGAGAAATGGCCTCATGCTGATGGTGTCCACAACGTTCAAATCACTCCTGTGTACATGACCGCGAAGTATTCTGATCATCCGACACGGGCGCTGGAAAAGATAAAAATAATAGCTTACTCCATTACAGGCATGGCATTTGTACCTAAAAGCTGATTAACCCAAGCTCTTGCTCGCGATTTCGAACACGTCGGGCGACAGGTTGGGCTGTGCCAAGATTTCCTCCAGCGTGTCTTTCATGTGCGCTTGTCTGTCCGGCGTATAGCGCTTCCATTCGCGCAATGGCGTTAACAGCCGCGCCGCGATTTGCGGGTTGATATTGTTCAGCTTGATAATCGCCTCTTTCAGGAAATCATATCCCGACCCGTCCGCCGCATGGAAAATGACCGGATTGTTCATGGCGAACGCGCCATACAACGATCGCACGCGGTTTGGGTTCTTCCAGTTAAAGTCCGGATGGTGCGAGAGGTTTTTGAGGTATGTGATGGTGTTCGGCGTAATCGCGCCTGCCTGCAGGTTGAACCATTTGTCAACGACCAGAGGATAGGTGCGGAAGCGTTCATAAAAATCATTGAAGGCATCGTTTTTATCGGCGCTTTCTTCGCCGGTTAAAATGCCGAGGGCTGTGACGCGTTCCGTCATGTTGGTTGCGTTGTCGTAGAGTGATTTGGCGAGAATGGCGCCGCGCTCGTGATCGCCTTCGTAAATATAACGCAAGAGGACCGCTCGCATGGAGCGGCCAGCCATCTGGCCGGGTGTGGGGGCGTAGGGCGCATCGGTCTCGCACGCATGATAGGCCTCGACTAGCTTGGCCATGCAGCGAGATCCAAATTGCGACTGCACAACCTGACGGGCCTGATAGATCGCATCGGGATCGACGACCTTGCGGCTTTGACCAATGATGGATATGTCGGGCAGGGACAGCGCGCGCGCGAGAAGGGCCTTGTCGCCGGCTCCTGCAATCACCTGATCGAGCAGAGCTTCCAGCGCCGCAAGCAGATCATCCGGCGAAGCCTTGTCGTCAATCATGCGGTTGATGGTTTTAAGGGCGAAGGTCTGGCCCGCTTCCCAACGGTTGAATCCGTCGCTGTCATGCACCATCAAAAATTTCAGATCATCATCCGATAAATCCGTCGTCAGCTTTACCGGCGCGGAGAAATTGCGCAGGATGGATGGCACAGGCCGCGCGCCGATATTTTCAAACGTGAACGTCTGTGTGCCTTCCTTCAAATGCAAAATCTGCGTTTCGATCAGATTGTCGCCGTTCGGCCCGATCAATCCGACCGACACCGGAATATGCATCGGTTTCTTGTTCGTCTGGCCCGGTGTGTCGGGAATGGTTTGCGAGAGCGTCAGGGTAAATTTTTGCGCGGCTTCATCATAATGCGACGTTGCGTGCACCTCCGGCGTACCGGCCTGTTTATACCACAGGCGGAATTGCGAGAGATCCTGTCCCGAGGCATCTTCCATGCACTGCGCCCAGTCCTCGCACGTCACGGCCATGCCATCGAAGCGATCAAAATACAGGTCGGTTGCCTTGCGGTATGTTTCCGGCCCCAGCAGCGTGCTGAACATACGGATGATTTCCGCGCCTTTTTCATACACGGTCATGGTGTAGAAATTGTTGATCTCGATATAGTTGTCGGGCTGGATCGGGTGGGCGAGGGGGCCGGCATCTTCGGGGAATTGCATCCGGCGCAAATGCGTCACATCGTCGATACGTTGAACGCTGCGCGATCCCATGTCCGCCGAAAATTCCTGATCACGGAAAACGGTCAGGCCTTCTTTGAGGGTCAGCTGGAACCAGTCGCGGCAGGTCACGCGGTTGCCCGTCCAGTTGTGGAAATATTCATGCGCGATCACGCCCTCGACACGGCCAAAATCCATGTCGGTTGCCGTATCGGGATGGGCAAGCACAAGCGCCGTGTTAAAAATATTGAGCGATGTGTTTTCCATCGCGCCCATGTTGAAATCGCTGACTGCGACGATGTTGAAAATATTATATTGGTATTCGCGCCCATAAACATCTTCATCCCACTTCATTGAGGCTTGCAGGGCGCGCATCGCGTGGCCGCATTGTCCCTCGTCGCCCGGACGCATATAGATATACAAATCAACTTCGTTGCCGCTGCGGGTGGTGAAGGTATCATGGATATGGGTGAGGTCGCCCGCGACCAGCGCAAACAGATAACAGGGCTTGGGTGTCGGATCGTCCCAGACGGTATAGTGCCGCCCGCCATCAAGTTCGCCTTCCTCGATTTTATTGCCGTTGGACAGCAAGACAGGCGCGCGCTTTTTATCGGCTTCAATCCGTACCGTAAAGGTCGCCATGTTATCGGGCCGGTCAATGTAATAGGTGATCCGGCGGAACCCTTCGGCCTCGCATTGCGTGCACCAGTTGCCGCCGGATTGGTACAGCCCTTCCAGCGCCGTATTATTGGCCGGATCGATCTCGCACACGGTTTCCAGTATGAATTCATCGTCATCGGGGGCGGGCAGGGTGAGGCCCTTATCCGAGATGTCGGGTGTCACCTCTATGCCATTCAATTTGCAGGAAACAAAAGTCAGATGCTCGCCGTTCAAAAACAGCGGCGCGCTGCTGCCGTTACTTTTGGCAAGCCGCAGTGTCGCATGAACGATCGTCTTGTCATCGAAAATCTCGAAACGGAGATCGGTATGCCTCGTTTTATAGGCCGGGGCCTGATAGTCTTTGAGATAGATGGTCTTGGGTGTATCTGTGCGCATAGGGCCATGATGACCCTATTCGCGCCGATCATCAAGGGGCGGGTTCTCGCGGGTGGCTCTGGGCGTGGGTTATCACAGTGTTGATGCCGCTTCCCCATAGCGCGCCAAGGGCACCCACAACGCCCACCCCCGTAACAGCGAGAGCATTTCGGGCAAAGGTGGACCATTTAAGGGCAGGACTTTGTTCAATGGCGGCGTCCACATAGGCTTTTTCAAAACAATGCTTCAAGGTATTCGTGTCCAGCGAGACGCTTCCCGCCGAAGCGCGGATCTGGCCGAATTCAACAACCGCATCGTCCCATCCTGGCGGCACCTGCTTTTTGACACAGTTTACGGCCAGTGCTGTCGCCGGATTTGCTGAATTTTTCCAGATTTCCCATACGGCGGGTGTCATGTTGCTTTGCGTATCGCCAATGAAGCTGGCTGACAGGGCTTGCGCATCGGACCGGATTTGCGCGCGCCTTTGTTCGATCTCGCGATGGAGTACATAAGCACCGCCTCCGATCGCGATGGTTAGCGCAATCACGGCGGCGCTTGACGCATAAATCGCGGTTTTTTTAGCCTCAAAATCCATGACATCTCTCCAGTAGATTTGGTGCTTTATATACATAAAAAAGAGGCGTGTCAAACACCTAATATTGGGTGATGTCAGGCCCCGCGCATGACCAGATCGTCGCGGTGGATCATTTCGGCGCGGCCGGAATAGCCGAGCAGCTCCTCGATT
>CAYSGL010000194.1:0-3633 GCA_964430725.1 uncultured Pseudobdellovibrionaceae bacterium | reverse complement strand
AAATTTCAACAATCCCCTCACCCGCCTTCGCTGACGCTCAGGCACCCTCTCCCGCCGGGAGAGGGAGGGGCCCATCGAGTGAAACGAGATGGGAGGGTGAGGGGCATGTCTATGAAGCGCTGAAGCTCGCCACGCGCGATTACGTCGTCAAAAACGGATTTGATCAGGGCGTGCTGATCGGCTTGTCCGGCGGCATCGACAGCGCGCTTGTTGCCGCAATTGCCGTCGATGCGCTGGGCGCGGATAAGGTCCATTGCGTAATGATGCCCTCGCCCTTTACCGCGCAAGACAGTCTGGACGATGCGCGCGCGTGCGCAAAAGCGCTCGGCGTCTCTTATGAAGAGATATCCATCGCGCCAATGATGGCGGCGATGGAAGGCACGATTGATAACCTCGATGGCCTCGCCCATGAAAATATGCAGAGCCGTGCGCGCGGTTTGATTTTGATGAGCCTGTCCAACCAAACGGGCCGCATGGTTTTGACGACGGGCAATAAATCGGAAATGGCGTGCGGCTATGCGACGCTGTATGGCGATATGTGCGGCGGGTTCAATCCGCTGAAAGATGTCTATAAAACCAAAGTCTATGAATTGGCCAAATGGCGCAACACGCAGGACGCGGTCATTCCGGCCCGTATCCTGACCAAAGCGCCGAGCGCCGAGCTGCGTGCCAACCAGACAGATCAAGACAGCCTGCCACCTTACGATAAACTCGACGATATTCTTGAATGCCTGATCGAGCGGGACATGGGCGTGGCAGAGATTACCGAGCGCGGCCATGCGGCAGAAACGGTCAAAAAGGTCTGGAAAATGCTGGATCTGGCCGAATATAAACGCCGCCAGAGCGCACCCGGCGCCAAGATCACCAGCCGGTCTTTCGATCGGGACCGGCGCTATCCCATTACCAACGCCTACCGTAAAACCATTGATAAAGCATAGGAAAAGCGCTATCTAAAGCGGGTTAACAGAAAGAATACCCATGTCCGTCCGCGTTCGTTTTGCCCCCTCTCCCACCGGCTATTTACATGTCGGCAATGCCCGTACCTGTATTGTGACCTGGCTGTATGCCCGTGCGAATAAGGGACACTTCCTTCTTCGCATCGATGATACGGACACCGAGCGTTCGACCCCCGAATATGAGGCGGCGATCAAATCCGGCCTGACCTGGCTGGGCCTGGACTGGGACAACACGTTCAACCAGAAAGACCGCAATGAGCGTTATGATACCGTCATCGAAAAGCTGAAACAGGCGGGGCGGTTATATGCGTGTTATGAAACCCCCGAAGAATTGAGCCTGAAGCGCAAGACCCAGCTTTCGCGCGGCGTACCGCCGATTTATGACCGCGCGGCGTTAAAGTTGACCGACGCGCAAAAACAAAAATTTGAGAGCGAGGGCCGTAAACCGCACTGGCGTTTTATGCTGACCGATAACCCGACGCAGTGGAACGATCTGGTGCGCGGCGAGGTTTTGTTCAAAGAACGTGAAATGTCGGACCCCGTCGTGATCCGCGAAGATGGCCGCCCGCTTTATCACCTGTGCTCGGTCATCGACGATTACGATACCGACATCACGCACATCGTGCGCGGCGAAGACCATGTCTCCAACACCGCCTGTCACATCCAGATGTTCGAGGCGATCAGCGCCGTTGAGGGGAAAGAGTACAAACCGCAATTCGCGCACTTGCCGCTGATTTCGGATGCGGAAGGCGGCAAGCTGTCCAAACGTCTGGGATCGCTCTCGGTCAAGAGCGTACAGGAAGAAGAAGGGCTGGAGCCGATGGCGCTTGTCTCGCTGATGGCACGCCTTGGCAGTGCGGACCCGATCGAGCCGTTTACGACGCTGGAGCCGTTAATCAATGGTTTCGATCTCAAGAAATTCTCGCGCAACACGCCGAAATTCGATGTCGAAGAGCTGTACCGCCTGAATGCAAAAATTTTGCACCAAACGGATTTTGCTGATGTTCAAGAGCGTTTGAAGGACATGGGGCTCGGCGAGATGAACGAAGCTTTCTGGACATCGATCCGCCCGAACCTGACCAAACTCGACGATGCAAAAGAATGGTGGCGCGTGGCCAACGGCCCGGTCACACCGATCATCGATGACGGCGCCTTTGCCGAAACCGCCGCCGATCTGCTACCGCCGGCCCCCTGGGACGAAGCGACGTTCAAATCATGGGCCGACGCGGTCAAGGACAAGACGGGCCGCAAAGGAAAAGAGTTGTTCATGCCCTTGCGCAAAGCGCTGACGGGAATGGAACATGGCCCGGAATTGCCGGTTTTGCTGCCTCTGCTTGGCCCGGAAAAAGTCAAATCACGCCTGCTGCGCCATAAACAGGCGGCCTGAAACCGGCTTTGACGCAATAAACTATTGACTTAAGCGGCCAAATACCGCTATTTAACCCTGAATTTTCCGGTTCGATTTGGATAAATCGTGCCTAACGGGACACCTCAGTCGGCGAAGTTACGCTCACTGGGGTGGGATTGCTTTAACTTGAACCTAAAAATGACTGACGAAACAGAAATTGATGCTCTTTTTACAGCCACCACTCGCTCGTGGCATGCTATGCCGCATGGCCAGCTTCCTGCTAGTTGGGAAATTGAAAGTAATCTTAAGGAAATTTTTTCTACTCAAAGTGATTTGAGTGAATCAACTTTACTAGTTATCGAGTATATCGGGGAAATAATATCCATCCAGCCTTTAGACGAAGATCACCTTGTAATTGCTGATCAAGTGGCAAAATCTTTCAGTTCTCTTTTTCTTGAAGGCGATAGCGCAGAAAAAGTATGTTTGGGCGAAGTGCTAGCTAAGCTTTATGAACATTTCGGCGATTCTGATGATGCCCAAGCGCTTTATTTAGAAGTGTCACAAATAGCCCGCCGTCTTGGGATGCTCAATACTCACCGAACTCTCTCTCAACGTGCTTGTGGTATCTAGATGTTTGAAAGCTTGAGCGACAAACTTGGCGGAATTTTGGACTCCTTGCGCGGACGCGGCAAGCTGTCGGAGGATGACGTCAATGCGGTGGCGCGGGAAATCCGCGTGGCGCTGCTCGAGGCCGATGTCGCCCTGCCCGTCGCCCGCGATTTCATTGACAAAGTCAAGGAACAGGCCATCGGTCAGGAGATCGTTAAATCCGTCTCCCCCGCCCAGCAGGTTATCAAGATCGTCCACGATGCGCTCGTCGAAACGCTCGGCTCGGACACGGCAGACCTGACCTTCGGCGCGCCGCCCTCTGCCTATCTTATGGTTGGTTTGCAAGGCGGTGGTAAGACAACCTCGACCGCCAAGATTGCCAAATATCTGACTGATCGCCAGCGTAAAAAAGTGCTGATGGCCAGCCTCGACACCACGCGCCCCGCCGCGCAGGAACAATTGCACACGCTGGGCGCGCAGACGGGCGTCGCCACGCTGGAGATTATCAAGGGCGAAACGCCGATTCAGATTACCGAGCGCGCCTTAAAAGAAGCCCGTCTCGGTGGTTTCGATGTCGTCATGCTCGATACGGCGGGCCGCCTATCAATTGATGAGGCGTTGATGCGCGAAGTGACCGCCATCCGCGATCTGGCCAAGCCTGTTGAAACCCTGCTCGTCGCCGATGCGATGACGGGCCAGGCTGCGGTCAACACCGCCAAG
>CAYSGL010000193.1:0-3636 GCA_964430725.1 uncultured Pseudobdellovibrionaceae bacterium | reverse complement strand
ACACCCCATCCCATTCCGAACTGGACCGTGAAAAGCCATAGCGCCGATGGTACTCCGTCTTAAGACGCGGGAGAGTAGGTCATCGCCAAGTCTTCCAAGCCCGCTTTTGCAAAGCTCAAAACCTTTCCAACGATTTTAAAAACGCTCCATGAAGGAGCGTTTTTTTTATTTCTTTTGTTTGGTAAATCTTTTTATAATTTTCTACCATGACCCAGCTTAATGCCATAGATGAAATAAAAGCGTTTATTGAAGAATTCGACGCCATTCTTGAACACTCTTATGTCGATGACAAGGAGGTTTATGTTCGGGTGGCAAGAGGCTATAACTACGCGGATTTATCCGTTGAAAAGCCCGTTATGATCATCAGATTTTTGAACCATAACTTTAAGCGGTCAATGGTGTCGGGCCATTTGGGTAGCCATCTTTGCGAGATAGAGATAATAGGAACACAGCCATACAATGTGGGGTTGGAATGGAATTACCCCCAATATGATGAGTTCTCTTGTGAAAGAATTTCTGTGGAGAGAGAAACATATTCCGTACAAGATATTCAGCAGAAGTTTGACAGGCTTTTGAATGAATATAATGAACGCATTGAAACAGAGTCTGCATACAGGCAAAAAATAGAGTCTGCCCTTGGCTTTATTGAGAGAGAAACCGCGAGTTTGGAAAAGAAAGTTATCTTCCACGGCGAGAATTCTCCTAAGGGGGAGGCTGAAGCAAAGGCAATCAAGCTTCTGCAAAAAATAAAGAATTGTCTAGCGGAATAACGACCTGTTTACTTGCTCATCACCCGATCGAACCGGCGGTCGCCCTGATTATAATCGGCGGGGGTGACGGTCGGTGTATATTCATATGTAACCGGCGGCACGCCGCCGCCGCCTGCCTTGTATATCTCGCCTTTGATTGAATCTGCGACCAATGGGCGACAATGTTGAAAAATGGTGCCGCGATCCTTTTGTACCAGTAAGGTGCCGTCATCCATGACAAACAGATCGTATATACCATCAGTAAAGGGCATATAAGTTGCCTGACGCGTCAGAAACTTGTTTTTGCGATCGAAAGCCAGCGCAACAGTCTTTTCTTCTCGATCGAAGTTCGCGACCAGTTGTCGCGCGCCATCACAGACAAATGTATCGAAGTTGGATAGGTGCAGACGCATCTCGTCCGGCTTCGGGGGAGTGTAGTCTTTGTTGAAGCGGGTGCGGACGAAATGAGCGGTTTTCTCATACTCGGTTATGGTTCGGTCTGTATAATAGCGCGCGTCCTCATGCGCTTTATAATGAACTTCGCAACCTGTTAGAAGGATGCTCGCTGCAATAAAAGGCAGAAAACCGGGAAAAGTAAGAGGTTTTATCATGGCGTCAGGCGCTCCTTGGTCGCTTTGATGATATCTGCAAGTCCTGTGCCAAGGTCTGCCGGCGGCTTTTCGGCAACAATAAGATGGCCTTCTATCTCCTTATCGCCATCCTGCCGTAATATACTATTAGTGAACTCTAATATTCTGAGGCCATAGGTGGCGAGCTGGCGCTCTATATAAACCCTTGAGTGAGAAAAACGGTGGTCTGCGCCTAATATAAAATGCTCTCCCGGCGCGGACTGGACGCTGAAGGCAAACAGGCCGCCCGGTGCCATGGCGCGCGTGAGTAAGGGCATTAATTTATCCAGATTGCCGATATACACCAAAACGTCTGCGGCCAATATGATGTGATAGGGTGTGGCCGGCGCCGTTGACAGAAAATCCGATACATCCGCTACTTCCAGTTTGCGGTAAATTTGTTTGGTATTGGCTTGCGCAATCATGCCGGCGGATAAATCCACGCCGTCAACACAGGCGGCGCGGCGGATAAAATACTCCCCTGCCAAGCCGGTGCCGCATCCAAGGTCCAGAATATGTTCGTTCTTGCCGGATGACGGGCGCAGGCGTTCAACCATATCGAATAGATTTTGAGGAACGGTATAGGCCAGCCCCTCTAAAAGCGAAGACTCGAAGCGCGGTGCATATTGATCGAAAAGGGCTTGTACATACGGCAAGCCGAAGGTATCGGGGGGCGAAACCGCCCCGATCAAGGCCAGCTTGACCATAGCCCCCATTTGGTCCGATGGATCATGGCGCAGGTAATCGACATAAGCGGCAATCGCGGCATCCCTGTTCTCAACCTGCTGATAATATACGGCCAGCTGAAAATAGAGCGGGGGCCAGTTTTTATCCAAATCCAGACTCTGTTGAAGGAGCTCTATGGCGGCGCTGTAATCGCCGCGTGCGGCCAGATCCTGCGCATAGGCATACCGTCTATCAAGGACCGTATCGCCGGAAGATATTATTTTGGATGGCATTGCGCGCGTGACGACCGGTTAGGGGGTGAATTGTAATTCAACCCCATCGGGCATTTTGCTTGCTGCTCCGGGGTTATATTGACCGTAAACCCATAAACGCATGGCGTGGGGCAGGTATTCGTATTTCTTTGCGCCGGTATACAGGATAATTTTCGCTTCGTGTCGCATGCCGACATGGACGGTTGCTTTATATAGGCACACGGCCACAAACGCGCTGCTGCTATCGGCGCTGGATACGGCATTGGCGTTCAACAAAAGGCAGTCGTCCTCAAAGCCTATCGGATTGCGAACCTGCATTTTATCCCATAGAGCGTTGCGTTGTTCTTCGTTCAGGCGTTGGGTCAAGGCCATCGCAACCCGCTCGTCCGTCAGGACGGCGTCGTAATCATAGGTGCCGATATAGGGGGACAGATCCCCCCATTCACCGACTTTCCAGTCAATATCATTCGCCTGTTCCTGCGCGGTGACAGGCTGTGCCGTGATCAGCAGGAGGGAGAAAATCAGATGTGTGAATGTGCGCATGGACGTATCTTATCGCTCTTTTTGCCGAAAATCCACTCAAGCTATAAAAACCTTGAAGTGATCGAAAATATGGCTAGTATCGGCGCCGCAATCAAGGAGAGACAATGAATCTAAACGCCATTACCCCCGGACCCAACGCCCCGGAAGAGGTGCATGTCATCATCGAAAATCCCATGGGGGGCGACCCCGTAAAATATGAGCTGGATAAGGAAACAGGTGCCATGTTTGTGGACCGCTTCCTACATACGGCGATGTATTATCCCGGCAATTACGGGTTTGTTCCCGGGACGCTCTCTGAGGACGGCGACCCTGTCGACGTTCTGGTGATAGGCCGCACGCCTGTTATGCCGGGGGCGGTGATGCCCGTCCGTCCCGTTGCTGTTTTGATTATGGAAGATGATAAGGGGATGGATGAGAAAATTGTTGCTGTGCCGGCGGCGCGCCTTCACCCTTACCATGACAATGTAGAGGATGTGGACAATATACGGCCCATTCTCAAAGATCAGATAGAGCATTTTTTCACCCACTATAAAGACCTTGAAAAAGGCAAATGGTCCAAGGTTTTAGGGTGGGGCGATGCCGCGAAAGCCCAGGCCCTGATCCGCGAGGGTATGGACAGAGCGGCAAAATAATGTGTCTAACCCCATGAAAATAAAAAACTTTCATGGGGTTGCAATTCGTCAGACAGGTGTATATAAGATCAAGCACCTTATAGGGCACAACCCTGTAAGAACTCTCATTAACGCGGGATGGAGCAGCCCGGTAGCTCGTCAAGAT